>CALAMM010000189.1 GCA_937925775.1 uncultured Fimbriimonadales bacterium | reverse complement strand
TATTTTCTCAATTGGTTCCCCCTGCTTGCAGGGGGAACCTAAAGGAGGGGGTACCTGCACCTACCCAGAGATATGCGCCCCCTCATATTTTCTCAATTGGTTCCCCCTGCTTGCAGGGGGAACCTAAAGGAGGGGGTACCTGCCCCTACTTGGTTATTGGCGTAGGGGCGCACCTGCGTTCCATGGATGGGCATTCTGTCAAGACGATTTTCCGAACACCCTCGGAACCTCTTGACAATCGATGGGAGGTATGGTATAATACTTTTTGCGAGGCGGAGGGTTGCCTGAGAGGTCGAAAGGGGCCGCCTGCTAAGCGGTTGTAGGGAGGTTATGCTCCCTACCCTGGGTTCGAATCCCAGACCCTCCGCCAGATTTATTGGCAATGAGAGACTCCGCGCGGTATGCTTGGTGGCTGCTGATTTTTCTCTTCTCGCTCCTCACTCTTGGCAATATCGCGCTGTTTTGGAGATTGTTTCGCGCGCCTGATTCGCCGAGGCTGCAAACCAACAATGCGCGGATGGGGGTGGAGTTTAAGGCGCGTTATGCTCTCGCGTTAGAACAGTTCGGGCAGGGAAAACCCGTCGTGCAGACCGCGCTGGAGGAGGTCTTCAACAACCTGGACGAGGCGTTTGCGCCCTACGAAGCGGCGGTATATCGGGCGATTTTGGAGAGCGCGTTCGGCGTAGGCGACCCCCAGAAGACCTTACAGTCTCTCCCTGACCTGCCCTCAGAAACCCTGTCTCCGCTCCAGCGTCGCTGGCAAGCGCTGCGCTGGCAGGAGGCGTTCTCCAGCCCGCTCACGCCCGAACAGGTTCCGGCGCTGCTCCATGCGCTCCCCGACACGCCCTCGATGTTTTCGGGCGAGTTGTTGAAAGTCGCGCTCTATCGCCGCGCGGGCGATGTTGCGCGGGCAGACGCGCTGCGCGAATCGCTGGGACGCGCGGCAGGATGGGCCGTGGTTACCCTCGGCGCCGTGCTTGCAACCTTAATCTGCGCCAATATCGGCGGACTGGTGGTGCTAATTGTTTACTTTTATCGGCGGCTCCGACTGCCCTCGCGTCCTGCGCCTACCGAGTCGCCGTTCGTCTATGACCCGTTGCTGTGGGCACTGGTAATCTTCCTGCTAACGATGCTCAATGCCCCCGTGCTGGAAATTATGCTGCGTGATTTCGGCGTAAACGCCTCGAACGCGATTTACCTGCTGGCGATGCTCCTGCCGTTGATGTATTTGGCGTCGTTGCAGCGGGAGTCGGGTGCGCTGGGGCAGATTCGCTGGTTTGGGGGCGCGTGGTGGAAGCAGGTCGGTGCAGGGCTGGCAGGCTATGCGGCGTATATGCCCTTTCTGAGCGTGCTGTTTGCCCTCACGCTGTTGGTCATGCCCGCTCTGCCTGCGGAGCAGACGCACCCTCTCGGCGAGCGCGCTGCTGCCAGCCGAACCGCGCTCCAGTGGCTCTGGCTCTTTGCGCAGGCGGCGGTGCTGGCGCCGATTATTGAGGAGTTCATGTTTCGCGGGGTGCTGTTCAAGGTGCTGTGGCAGCGCACGGGGCGTGTATGGCTGAGCGCGTTTGTCAGTGGCTACCTGTTCGCCGTCATCCATCCCCAGTTTCTGGGCGGCATCTTCCCAATTACCGTGCTGGGCATGATTCTTGCTCTGGTCTATGCGCACACGCGCTCGCTGCTGCCCTGTATCCTGATTCACGCGCTGAACAACGGGCTGATTACGCTGATGTTGTGGAGCGTGGGAAGCTAAAGGGCTATGGGTTCGTGCGATTCAGCGAGTGCGCGATTCGCTCGATCTCCGCTTGCGGAAGGTTGCCCACCACGCCGAATCTGTAGTCGCCGTCGCGCCAGAAGCGCACACTGAGGCGTCTCGTGTGCCGACCTGGTGGTTCGAACTCCCCGTCGCCTAACTGGTGCGTCTGAAACACGCTAAAGCGGGCATTCGGCGTCCGATAGTGCAGGATGACCATCGGCGCGTTATCCGTAAGGCGTCGGCGTACCAGCACGCGCTCCAGAGTCGCACCTGCTGGCAGATAGCGGGGGACGCGAATGGAGAACGGCACAGCCCGTTGTGCCTCTTCCACGCTCTTATACTCGCCGCTCAGCGGGCGTACCGTGACGCCCGAGGGTAATGTGAACAGGTCGGGTGCGAGGCGCGGGTTCAGCTCAAGACGGGTAATCTCCATGCGCAATACGGGCGCGTTGGGATGCACGGATGACTCATAACGCAGGATGACCCCGGTCTCTTTGTCGATCCAGAGGGTCATATGGGCGGGGAAATGCGGAGGTTTAGGGGAGAGTTCGGGTCGTCCGCGCGGCGGTCGGGCGCGGCTCAGGCGCACTACGGCGCAGTCGCGCCCCAGCACGGTCGTATCGGGCAGGAGCTCCGCTTGCAGCGCGCCCGCCTGCACCCATTCGATGGCTTTCCGAAGGAGCATCGTGCCCTGAGGCAACTTCTCAGGCAGTTCAAATGCCTCTTTTGTTCTGGGTTGAAAAGCGAGCCATTTCCCGTCGCGAAGGAGTAAGACTTCGCCTCGCCGCTCGGGTGGCGCGAGGATTTCGATGCGCTCCGCCTGCGCGCCCTGTCGCCAGAACCGTTCCTCCATACGGCGCACGGAGCGTCCCACCTGCAGCTCCGTCACGCGCACCCCGGCAACCGTGAGGCTACCCTCCGCTTGCAGGGCGCGCTGGAGCCAGTGAATGGGGCGCTCTTGCGCCCCGCCCGATGCCCAAAGCAACACCCCGCAGAGCAAGAGGAACCTCATCGTGTATACCCTGTCGTAATAAAATAGCGCGGTGTCGGTGTCGGCGACCAGTCTGCCAGCTCCAGCTGCTCGTGTAGCTCCACCCAGTTCTCGGTGTTCTGCGAAGCCATCGTGTCAGGATGCATTATTGCCGAGTTGATTGCCAGCCACCCCCACCACGCCGCTGCCGCGAGTATGCCCAAAGCGGGCGCAAGCGCGACACGCTTCCACCAAGCGGCGACAGGCTTGGGCGTAGACGCGGCACGGATGCGTGCGCGCGTTTGCTGGATGAGCCGTTCGGGGGCGCGGAGGCGTGGCAGTCCCCGCAAAGCCTGATAGGTCGCCCGGGCCGCCTCCCACTGACGCTGGCAACGCGGACACGCTTGCACATGCGCACGCAACTCCTGCGCCTGCGCCGCGCTCAACCGCCCCTCAAGGTCGTCCCAAAACCAACGCGCATATCGCGTGCAATTCATTTCGACTCACCTCTTAAATACGCCTCCACATGTTTTTGAATCTGTCCCCGCGCATGATTTAGGCGCGACTTCACCGTGCCGATGGGGATGTTCAATACCCGCGCAATCTCCTCATACGAGAGGTTTTCCACATCGTACAAAAGCAACACCGTGCGCAGCTTAGGCGACAACAGGCTAATCGCTTGTTCCACCACTTGTTGCAATTCTCGATTCAACGCGCTCTCCATCGGGTCGGGCGTTTGCAAGTCGGGGAACTCCCACTCGCTGGGTTCGCCGTCCTCGTCTTCGCCTGCAAGGTAGGAGACGGTCTGCACCCGCCGCGCCCGCCGACGCTGGTGATCGATGCATAGATTGGTGGCGATGCGGTAGAGCCAAGTGCTGAGGCTGGCGCGTCCATCGAAATTCGGCAGCCCCTGGTACGCACGCAAGAACACCTCTTGAAGCAAGTCTTCCGCATCGGCAGGGTTGCCCACCATCCGCAGGAGGTAGTTGTAGAGCCGATCGGCGTAGAGATTCATAATCTGCTCAAACGCCGTTTCATCTTGCGCCTGGGCGCGCTCGACTAACCGAGCCTCTGCGGATGGAGTATCCACTTCGATGCGTCTCCCAGTAGAGGATACCGTATCGAGCACCATCGCAGGCATGTAGACGCTTCTGTCAAGCGTAGGTTCAGTCGTTGTGCGCCAATCGGTTAATCGCCGTCGGTGGCGGGATTGTACTCAACGAGTAGGAGAGTGGGTGTGTGGCTTTTGCATTTCCCCGCGCGAGACGGCGGAGCATTCTTTTGTTCTCACCCTCCGCCTTTCTCCCACACAGGGGCAGAGGGAAGCCCCACCGAAGCGTCGGCGTCCCCGCGGACGAAATACGCCCAAACAGCCTCTTAGTTCAACGCTTGCACCACCTGCAGGGCGATTTGGGCGTTGCCTGCGGGGGGCATCAGGTAGATTCCTTGAGCATAGGGGGCCGCCTCCCGTACAAATGCCTGCGCGATTTCCAGCCCTACTTGGAGCGCAGAGTCTTCGGGGGCGTCCATGATGCGTTTGAGCACTGGCTCCGGGATGCGGATGCCTGGCACTTCGTTATGCATGAACTCGGCGTGGCGGGCGCTGCGCAGGGGCAGCACGCCCACAAACCATGGGGTGCCGAGCCTCTGGAGCAGCTCGGCTGTGCGCTCTACCACTGGCATCTCGAAGAGCGGTTGCGTGTAGATAAGGTGTGCGCCCTCGTCGATTTTGCGCCGCAGGCGTTCATTTTCGAGTTCTATGTCGGGCGCGAGAGGGTTGTAGGCGGCGGCGATGGTGAAGTTCGCCTTGACTCCGATACTGTTGCCCGCCAGATCGCGCCCTTCGTTGAAACGGCGCAGAATGCGTACCAGCCCAATCGCGTCTACATCGAACACGCTGGTGGCGGTGGGGTAATCGCCGATCTGCGCTGGGTCGCCCGTGATTGCCAGCACATTGCGTATCCCCAGCGCGTGCGCACCGAGCAGGTCGGATTGGATTGCCAGCAGGTTGCGGTCACGGCAGGCGAAGTGCATCATCACCTCGATACCCGCCTCGCGCTGCACAAGGTGCGCGGTGGCAATCACATTCATGCGGAGGCGTGCCCGCGCGCCGTCGGAGATGTCGATGAGATGCACGCCGTGTTCCTTGAGCAGGCGTGCGCCGTCGAGAACTTTCTGGATTTTCAAACCGCGTGGCAGGTCGAGCTCGACGGCGATGATGCGCTCTTTGCCCAGCAGTTGCGACAGGCGCGACGGCTCTGCAAGGGGTAATTCTGCCTGCGGTGTGCGCTCGCGGGTGCGCACGGGGCTCACCGCTGCGCGCTTGGGTTTCAGTCCCTTTACATAGTGGGCGATGGCGCGCGTGTGGTCGGGTGTGGTGCCGCAGCAGCCCCCTACGATGTTCGCGCCCGCCTCCACCAAGCGCGCCGCGTACTTGCCAAAATAGTCAGGGTGAATATCGTACACCACCTGCCCGCGCACGAGTTGGGGCAAGCCGGGGGTAGGCATCGAGCTGATGGGGAGCGTCGTCGCGCTTGCCATCATGCGCACGATGTCCAGCATCCGCTGCGGTCCCACAATGCAGTTGCCCCCGACCGCGTCCACATCGAGGTGCTGGATGTGCAGGGCGAAGCGTTCGGGTAAGCCCTCCATCAGCGTCTCCCCGTCTTCCACGAAGCCTTTCGAAGCGATAATCGGGATGTCGGGCGCGAGGCGTCGGGCGACCCGAACTGCCAACGCGAGTTCTTGCAGGTCGATGAAGGTCTCGAAAACAAGCCCGTCCACACCGCCTTCCAGCAGGGCACAAATCTGCTCTTCGAACGCCTGCTCGGCTTCCTCAAGGCGCACCTCACCCATCGGCTCCAGCGGCTTGCCCACAGGGCCGACCGCACCGAACACCAGCGCGTCTGCACCGACCGCCTCGCGTGCGAGACGCACTGCCTCGGTGTTGATGCGTCGCACGAGTTCCTCAGGTGAGCCGAACTGTTGGAGCAAGCTGTGGGCGACAGGGGCTTCGCTGACGCGCTCGGGCAGGTTCAGCAAGCGCACGCGGTTCGCGTAATAGGTATTCGTCTCGATTAGGCGCGCACCCGCCTCGTAGTATTCGCGGTGTAGGGCGCGCACAATCTCTGGGTGCGTCAGATTTGCCAGTTCGTAGGGCTGGGGGACGCCGCGTAAGGCGAGCATCGTGCCCATCGCGCCATCGGCAACCAGCGCACCTTGCGCTAACCGCTCCCGAAACGCTTGCCGAGTCATCGACCGAATTGTACCTAAGCACGACCTGAGCGAGCACGGACGCGAGCAGGGGCGCGAAACCGCCTCTCCAACTGCTCCCCCACGCCGCACTTGTTCGTTGAACACGCCTCCCTGCGCGGCGGTGCATAGCAGGCAACTACGGCTGCAAGCGAGCAGCGAACCCCCGCAGCCGCTAATGAGGTATAATTCCTTGCAGATGAGTCGCCATGAGAAACCCACCAGTCGGCGCGATTTCCTGCGTGAGGGATTGCGCTCGTTGGTGAACGCGGGTTTTGGGGGCGTTTTCGAGAAACTGGAGCGGGTGAGCGAGCTGATGGAGCGGGGCGAGCCGAAACCAGCGCCGCTGATGCCCATCCTCAGCTGTGAAACCCGTGCGCTACACCCCCTGCTGGAAACGGGGTCGCTGAGTCTGGAGACATGCGGCGCCGTATTGAACGAGCTCGACATTCAGGGCGTGAGCCTTAGCGACCGCCACCTTAGCAGCCTACATCCACGCTATCTGGAGAACCTGCGCGAAACCTTCCACCGACACGGGATTGCCATTACGGGCGTGATGGTCTCGGAACCTGTGAACTTGAATGAAGAGGCAAGCTTGAGTCGACGGCTGGACGAGCTCATCGAGCGATTACAGGCGGCGATGATTCTGCAAGCGCCGTTGATTCGCGTCCATCTCAGCGGCGAGCGCGAGGAGGAGTTGTTCGAGCGGTCGGCGCAGTTCCTGCAACGCTTGCTTCCCGAAGCGCGGCGACGGCGCGTGCGCCTTACTCTCGAAAACCGTGAGGGCGTTGGTAAGCGTCCCGAAATGCTGGTGCATCTGGTTCGGGTGCTGGACCCCCGTTGGGTGGGCGTGTGCTACGACTTTGGACACGGCGCCCCCGAACGCATCTACGATGCGGCGCGGATGCTCGCGCCTTACGCCTTCCATGTGCACGCGAAAAGCTTCGCCTTCGACCCGCGCGGCGAGGAAACCACCCTCGAATATGGGCGCATCCTCAGCATCCTGCGTCTGGCGAGCTATGTGGGGGCAATCTCCATCGAGTACGCGGGCGAGGAAGACCCTCTTGAAGGCGTGCGGAAAACGCGCGACCTCATCCGCCGCCACTGGCGCGCCTACTGAGTATGGACCTCTTGGAGCGTGTCCGCGCCACCATCCGTGAACGACGCCTCCTCCCCCCTGAAGGCGGTGTGGTCATCGTGGGCTATTCGGGCGGTGCGGACTCCACCGCGCTCCTCCATCTGCTGACTCGGTTGCAAACGGAGCTGCGCCTCTGTGTCCACGCCGCGCATCTTCATCATGGCATGCGTCCCGAAGCCGACGCGGATGTGGAGGTCTGTCGCGCTGTGTGCGAGTCGCTCGGCGTGCCGTTGCATGTGGAGCGCGTCGATGTGCCCGCGCTGGCGAAACAGCAGAAACGCTCGCTGGAGGAGGTAGGACGCGATGCCCGCTACGCTTTTTTCGAACGGCTCGCCCAGCAGCTGGACGCCGCCGCTGTCGCGCTGGCGCATACCCGCGACGACCAAATCGAGACCATCCTCATCAACTTACTACGCGGCACGGGGCCGCGCGGTTTGTGTGGAATGCCCTACCAGCGCGACCGCATCATCCGCCCGCTGCTCGACGCCTCCCGCGAGCAGACCCACCGCTACTGTGCCGAGCAACGCCTGCCCACGGTCTTCGACAGCACGAACTTAGACCCCCACCAGCTGCGTCGGCGCGTGCGGATGGAGCTCATCCCCCTGATGCGCGAGATTGCGCCCGCGTTCGAGCGACATCTCCTGCGTCTTGCGGATATTCTGGAGCAAGAAGAGGCGTGGTGGGCACAGGAAGTGGCAACCGTGCTGCAGGATGTGGGGAGCTCTCACCTCCGACATGGACAAGGGGGCGGGAGTGGGAGCCTTCGCCAAATCCCTCGTGCCCGCTTCGCGGCGCTCCACCCTGCTATGCAGCGTCGCGTGCTACGCGAGTGGCTGCGCCCCCACCTGGGCACCCTGAACCTACCCTCTTTCGAAATCCTGGAGGGGATTCGTCGCGCGGGGACGGAAGGGAAGCCCACCTCCTGGCAGCTCAGCGAAACCCTGCGCCTCACCACCGACGAGAACGCGCTCACCCTCCATGCCGACGCGCCAGCGCCAACGCCCTACGCCTATCCCGTGTCGCTGGACACGCCGATACTCATCCCTGAGGCAGGCGCATGGCTGGAGCTCCGCACCGCCGATGCCCACGCCTGCGCCAAAGCAACACAGCCAGGCGAGGAGAAGACCCTCCAAGCCGCGTTCGACGCCGACGCCGTTCAGGGACAGCTCACGGTCCGCAACGGACGCCCCGGCGATCGCTTCCAACCCCTCGGAATGACCGCGCCGAAAAAACTGAGCGACATCTTCATCGACCGCAAGATTCCCAAATCGGAGCGGTGGCGACTGCCGCTGCTGTGCGACGAGGTCGGGATCGTGTGGGTGCCGGGCTACACGATTGCTGAGCGCGTGCGAATCACGCCCCGCACCAAGCGCGTGCTGCAAGCGACGCTCTACCGAAACGCTCAGACCGAGTAAGCGTCAGACGATATGATGGATCGGGCGTTAGCGATGGATAACCTGTACGCTGGAGCGGTTGACCGTACGCTCACTGACGAGCAACTGGCAACGAGAGCGCGCGCAGGCGACACCGCCGCGATGGAAGAGCTGTACCTGCGCTACCGACAGCCGATTTTTCGGGTTGTATACCGCTCCACGCGCAACCTCGACGAGGCGGAAGACATCGTGCAGGATGTGTTCCTCAAGGCGTTCGAACGCCTGCACACCTTCCGCGAACAGAGCCGATTCAGCACCTGGCTAATGCGCATCGCGCTGAACCTGTGCACCGACCGTGCGCGCATGCGCCAGCGCAGGCAGGAGCTGCTGGAACGCGAAGCCAACCACAAGCTGGCATGGAGCCATCCCGACGCGCCTGACCCCGTAGAAACCGCGCAGCAGAACGCCTTCAACGAGGCGTTCTACACTGCGTTGAACCAGCTGCCCGACCATCATCGACAGATGATTATCCTGCGCGACTTGGAAGAGATGGAATATGAAGAGATAGCCCAGATTTTGGGCACGAGCGTGGGAGCCGTGAAGCTGCGCGTGATGCGTGCCCGACGCGCGTTCAAGGCAAAACTGGAACCGCTTTTGCGAGCCATCGGAGAATTGGAATGAGACGCCCTTGCCAAGCAGTGAAACGGTTCATCGAGCGTGAGGAGGAGCGCATGCCGGACGCGCTTCAAGCGCATGTGGCACGATGCGCACAGTGCCAGCGTGCGCTGAGACTGGAATCGGCATATCAGCGCGTCCTGCGCGCGGTGCGCGAGGCGCCAACGCCCGCGTGCGAGCTGCCGTGGGCGCGTGTGCAGGCACGCTTGGCGGCGCGTGTTGTCGCACGACGCACGCCCGTTTGGCAACGCTACGCTTTAGCGGGCGGGCTGGCAGCCGCGTTCTTGGTCGCCAGCCTCGCTTGGCTTACGCGCACGCCTGTGCCAACTCTGCCCAGCGATGCCAGTACGGAAGCAAGCCTCGCTGCAAGCGTGCCATCGCCTGCGCCGCCGAGAGCGCTGCCAGAAATCGCCGCGCCTGAAGGGGGTGCCCCGCCTTCGCCTGCGCCGAAGCATGTCGCCTCAACCCAGCCTGCGCCGCGTCTAAATCGCCCCGCGCAGGCGCGAAAGCCCGCGCTTCCAGCAACCCCAGCGGCGCAGTCGCCAAGCTTCGCCCAGCCCACAACGCCCGCCCAACCAACGGCGCAGTCCACAACACCCGCCCAATCAGATGTAAAACTGGGGTTTCGCACCTCCCGCCTAAACCCTGAGCGGGGGGAGCGAATCGCTCTCAGTGCCTACGGTATATCGCCCAATCCGAGCGAAATGGTGGAAGCGTTTGCCTTCGAGGCTCTGAGTGGGGCAGAGCCGTTCACCATCGCCTGCCTCCCACTGAGCCAGTACGAGCTGCATAATAGCAATCCTCAAGTAGAATACTTGCCTATTCGGTACGGCACGCCTTCATCTTTAAGTAGTGAGGGGAACACTGATGATGCGATTATCTGTTCTTTTTAGCATAGGGCTACTATGTGCGGCGATAAAGGCGCAACAGCTGTCGCTGCTGGAGCGCACGGGGCAGGAGGTGAGCCTTGTGGTCGAGCGTGCTTTACCTGCTGTGGTGACGGTCGAGGCACGCTTGAGCGGACGCCTTGTGCGCAGTAGCGGATTTGTTATTGACCCATCGGGCTATGTCGTCTGTTCTGCCGAGGGAGTGCGGACGCAGGCGCGGGTCGCTGTCTATCTGAAAGGCGGCGAACCTGTTTCGGCTCAAGTCGTCGGCGTGGACAACATCACGGGGATTGCCCTCCTGCACCTTGACACCGCCTCGAAGCTGCCTGCACTAAGCTGGGGCGAGTCGGAGCGCGTGCCGCTGGGGGCGACGGTTATCCTGATAGGCAACCGCAGCGGGCTGGAGGGAAGCGTTACGGTGGGCACTTTGGGTGGCAAGGATCGGGTGGGCGTGCGGCGCGATAACCAGCGCGTGGTGCTACTGCTCCAGTTCAACGGCACGGTCGGATCGGGCGAGTCGGGTGCGCCGCTCCTCGACTCGCAAGGGCGCGTGATAGGCGTGATGACAGGCGAGTTAGCCTCGGTTGAAGGGTCGCCGACGCCACCAGTGGCTGTGTTTGGCTTCGCCGTGCCCTCCGAAATCGCCCAGCGCGTCGTGAACGACCTGCGCATGAAAGGGCGCGCGGAGCACGCATGGCTGGGCGTCGACTACCAAGGCTTACCCACAGGCGTGGTAGTGCATCGTGTTGCGCTCGGCAGCCCAGCGTACCAAGCGGGGGTGCAAGTCGGCGACATCATCGCGCAATTCGGCGACAAGCCCATCCGCACCGCCGCCGACCTCACCCGCGCCCTCTACTTCGCACGACCGAACCAGCGTGTGAACCTCACGGTGATTCGGGAGGGACAGCGAGTCAACATTCCCGTCACGCTGGGCATGCAATCGCTGTGAGATCGCACGCGCGCAACGCAAAGCGAGGACACCGAAAGCAACTTCTTGAGTATAATCCCCGCTATGCAGCAACACGAACTGTGGTTCCAACAGCTCCTCCAGCAACTGGAGGAGAACCCAGACGACAGGGTGGTGCTGCGTCTGATTCTATTGTATGGGCGTCGCCACAAGCGCGGAACCATCCTGCGACTGGAGTGGCCGCTTCTGGCAGACTCACTTGTGAACCTACTCAGCGCACGGCTGAAGAAGAACCCGACTTGTAGCCTTGTGCTGTCCGGCGGCAAGACTCCCGAAACGCTTTACCTCTTGCTGGGCACGCGCCACTACCAAAGTACACTGGATTGGACGCGCGTGCATCTGTTTTGGGGTGACGAGCGGTATGTGCCCCACGACGACCCGCGTAGCAACTACTATCTGGCGCACGAAGCGTGGCTGCGGAAGTCGAACATCCCCCGTGAGAACATCCACCCGATGCCGACGCATTATCCAGATCCTGATGACGCCGCCCGCGCCTACGAGGCGGAGCTGCGCGCCCACTTCGGCGCAGAGGCACCGTTCCCGCGGTTTGACCTCGTGTTGCTTGGAGTGGGCGACGACGGGCACATCGCCTCGCTGTTTCCGGGCGAGCCGACACTGGACGAGGCGACACGCTGGGTCGTGCCGAGTCGTGCCCCCACCGAGCCGCGTCAGCGGCTAACGCTTACCCTACCCGTGCTGAACGCGACGCGTCGTATCTGGTTCCTCGTATCGGGCGAGTCCAAACGGTCTGCAATCGAGCAACTGTTTGACACTGAGACGCCCAACCTGCCCGCGGCGCGGATTACGCCCCACATAGAGCGACTCTGGTGGCTGAGTGAGGAACTTTATGCCATCGCCGCCGCGCGCTCTGAAGCATTGCCTGGATTCTGAAACGGGGTATACTCAAGGTGCGTCTAAATACGCGAAGGAGGGACGGGACGCCGTGGGGGAACTCTATCGCCCGCTCACTCGTATACCCCTGTGATGGAGACGGCGATGACCCACACGGCAGTCGCACATCGAATGGAAGACCATTTACAGCGTGAATTCGATGAGCTGGTCTACCGATACTACCAGCAGGCGTACAATATCGCCTACCGCCTAACGGGGAACGCCGCCGATGCCGAAGACCTCGTGCAGGAAGCGTTTCTGCGTGCCTACCGCTTCTTCGACCGCTACGACCGCAGCATGCCCTTTATGAACTGGTTCAACCGTATCCTAACGAATTTGTATATTGATGAATATCGGCGTCGGGGGCGTTTACGCACGGTCTCCATCGACGAAACTTACGACAGTGCGGAAGACAGCGAAGAAACCCCAGGAATGGACCTTCCAGACCTCGCCCCTAATCCGCTGGAACTCGCACTGAACAAAGAGTATATCGAGGCGATCCACGAGGGGCTGCAGCAGCTGTCTCCTGAGTTCCGCGCCGCCGTCGTCTTAGCCGATATGGAAGGCTACTCCTATGAGGAGATCGCCGAAATTATGAACACTTCCATCGGCACGGTGCGCTCGCGCATCCATCGTGGACGCAAACAGCTACGCGACCAGATTAAAAAACGCCATCCCAATCTTTTTGAGCGAGGTGATCTGAAATGAATTGCCGTTATGTGCAGTCTCGCCTTTCGGCATACCTGGATATGGAGTTATCGGGAGTGGAGCAGCAGCAGATTCGGAGCCACTTAGAGCAGTGCATCGAGTGTTCTTGCGAGTTGGAAAGTTTGCGTCTCACCAAACAGATACTCAGACAGATGCCCGTTGTGGTTCCTACTTCGGGACCAGAGCGGGTTTTATTGCGTGTGCGCCAGTCGGCGTCCGCGCCGCGGCGTGGCGTGGTCTTCAACTGGCGCGCGACGCGCTGGTGGCAGTACGCAGGCGGTTTCGCGCTCGCCACAGCGTT
>CALAMM010000188.1 GCA_937925775.1 uncultured Fimbriimonadales bacterium | reverse complement strand
TTGTTGCCCTGTACCCATTCCAGGGGCTAAGGTATAAAGAGCATTTACGAAAAGACCGCTTCCGACGACAATCAGCGCGACAATACTGATTTCAGGCACCAAGAATGCTAATGGGATCAGCAGAGACAGAAATGTAAACGCGATGGCTCGATTATCGTCGCCTTGCAGCATAAAACCCAATACCACTAGGTTGGCTACTACAGCCAGAACTACTATGAGGAATGTGTTCCATCGTTCTTGGTTGAACCAATCTAACAGGCGCAGGGAATGTCCATGCGCCCACTCTATGGGACGGTTCCACAAGTCTGTCCACCGTCGCTGCGGCTCGCGTCGCGTTTGAATCGCCATGGCTACCTTATATTATGGCACATTCCATGGGCAAAGTTAGCGGCGTTTGCGTTGGAGCAGTTCTTCATATAACGCTTCGTAGGCGAGAACTGTATGGCGAATATCGAACTTTTCTCGGGCGCGTTGGAGCGCGGCGTTACTCATGCGTCGGCGCAGCTCAACACTGTCCACAAGGCGTTGGAGCGCAGCGACGAGGGCGTCGAGATCCTCATTGGGAGTAAGCAGTCCAGAGACGCCGTCTTCTACCAGTTCAGGGACACCTCCCACGGCGGTTGCCACGACGGGCAGCCCCGCCGCCATCGCTTCCATCACAGAGAGGGGGTTGCCCTCCCATTTGGAGGGCAGGGTAAAGATGTCGGCGGCGTTCAAAATATCCGCCACATCGCTTCGGACGCCCCAGAAGCGCACGCGGTCAGCGACGCCCAGCTCTTGCGCGAGTTGCTCCGTCTTTGGGCGCAGTTCACCGTCGCCCACCAGCCACAGATAAACAGGCGTTTCGCTTTGCACGCGGGCGAACGATCGAAGCAGCAGGGCATGGTTTTTTAGTTCCACGAAACGCCCCACATGGACAATAACAACCGCCTCGCGCCCTTCCAGCTCCATCTGTCTCCAGTGTACGCGCTTGTCGTGATCCTGCGCATAGTCATCTATAGGGATCCCGTTGGGGATGAGCGGCGGATTCCTATAGCCATACAGTTGCTCAATCGTTCGGGCGACCTCTTCCGCAATCGCCACAGGAACCACACTGCCGATGCGGTAGCGGAAAGCGAGGAGCCGCACCAGCCGATTAGCTCGCTCCCCAATCTCCTTCTCTGCAAGACTATGCAGCGTATGCACCCGCACGGGAGTTCGATATCTTATTGCCAACGGCAGCGCGTACCGAATGCCACTTAGATGGGTGTGGACTATCTGAGGGCGATACTTGCGAAAGAGTCGGTTCAACATTTTATTGTGCAGCCATGCCAGTGGCAGGTCGCAACTCTTGATAAAGTAGAGCGGAACCCCCATCGTCTCAACTACCGCCTCGTGGTGGGTATGTTTCGGACCGCTCAGACAGATACACACGGGCTGATAACGCTCGCGATCGAGGTAGCGCAAGAAGTTGACCACGAAGCTCTCCGCGCCGCCTGTACCCAGTGAGTTGATGACCTGAAAAACAACTCTCGGTTCCTGCATCGTCACCAATTATAGCACAGGCAGCGTAGATGGTATAATTCCATCGGCAGAAATACGAGCGTCTAGCTTAGGCGTTTGTGGAACGATCTGAGAGGAGGGAGACTATGCAACGAATTCTGGGTATTGGGGCGACTCTTGCGTGCAGTATGTTGCTTATGTGGGCACAGCAAATCACGCAGCTGGATTTTTTTGCTCACGCCGGTAACGCTGAATACGACTATGATAAGAACGGGCGTGCTGATGGATTGTTTTTTGGAACCGCTCCCGCACTTGATCCTGCCCATTTTCAGCTCAGTCTGGATTACCAATCTAAATATGAAGGTTTAGCTTCACAGTGTATCGTGTTTCAGCGTAGCGACGGCGCGGCAAGCTGGGCGTCGCTTAATTTGTATACAAATTGGGATGCTTTCCTAAAGCCGGAGGTGGGAGAGGCGATTTTGGTGCGCTTCGCGCTGCGGGCAGAAGGGTTCCAGAACGCAACCTACTCCGCTTTTGTGACCACAGGCAGCCGACGCGCGTACATCATCCATCCGCGCAGCGAGCCAACCAGCGGCTGGCAGCAGTTCTCGATGGTGGTCCCTGTAGAAACCGACGCACAGGGACGTCCTGCGTTCTACTTTACCGTGATGATTGAGCCGCGTGCAGGCGCTGCGGCAGGGCGCGTGTGGGTTGACGATGTTCAGGCAATTTCCACGCGCACAGTGATGCGCAGCAATAGCCTGCCGAACGGCTTAAAAATCGCTCTGGTGAACCCGCAGTACGACGCCTATCTTGACCTGCCTAACCTGCCCGTGGGGATTACAATTGGTTCACGTGGGCATGCAGCAGTCTTCAGCCGCCATTATCCGAATACCCTCTTTGCGCCTTATGTCTTCTTTAGTGGCACGATAGTCGACACAAATGCCCGCTATAATCGGGATATCTATCACTATGATGATATGAACCAAAACCATCCGAGCTGGTTCCTGCGCAACGCAGCAGAGGAGCGAATGACGGTGGATAACGGCATCACTTACTATGTAGATGTAGGACGCCCTGAGGTGCGCGAGCGCGCCTGGCAAAGCGTGCGCGACTTTATGCTTCGGTCAGGACGTCCGCGCTATGTATTTTTTGATGATGTCGATATGCGCGTCGGTAGGAATTCGCCAGCATACAACAACGACATCAACGCTTGGGCGCAGGCGATCGTCGATGCACTGAATTACATCGGCTCTCGGATGCGGGCAGAGCTCGGTGCAACGATTATCCCCAACGTTGCCTGGTCGCCTGCATTCTGGCTGCGCGGGATGAACAGCGGTCCCGACGCGCCTGGCGTGGCAACTCTACCCAATATGGGCGGCTTCTTGATTGAACACGCTTTTACTCACGCGCGTGTTTCTCAGAACCGTACCATAGTTCTAAATTACGGCACGACACGAGACCTGAATAACTGGCAGGTGTGGACCCTGCGCGACCAGATTCGGCTCGCTACAGAGTACCCCGATAAGGTCATTATTTTGCACCCCACTTATGTGCCAGGCTTGGCAGATACTCAGCAACGCATACGCTTCGCGGTTGCTGGCTGTTTGATAGTACAGCATGAGAACTTGTTCGTAGAGATTGAGCCACGCGGCGGCAGCGGATTGCAGTACCCCGACGGTTACTACCCTCCCGAGCTGTTCGTACCTCTCGGACGCTGGACGGGGAACTACGAAATTCGGAACGGCGATATCATATCTGGCGGGCTATTCGTGCGCAACTATGAGAACGGGATTGTGGTGTGGAACCCTTGCCACGACCGCGACTTCACCTTTACCGTGCCGCGCGACCTGTACGACTGGGATCGGAACCTGATACGCGCTGGCACAGTGGTGAACATCCCGCGCCAAACGGGGCATGTGTTTTACAGCGCGCCCGACATCGTGCTGGAGCTTCGTCCCCAGAACGCACAGGTGCTGCCCGGACAGACCGTGCAGTTCACTGTGACCTACCGCAATCGGGGCACTGCGCCCGGAACGAATGTGCGTATCGCCGTGCCGTTGCCGCAAGGCATGACGCTGGTGGGAAGCAATCCGCAGGCGCGCTTAGAGAACGGGCAGGTCGTGTGGATTGTGCCGAATGTGCCTGTGGGTGGGCGGGGCACGCTACAGTTCACGGTGCGAGTGGAATGAAGG
>CALAMM010000187.1 GCA_937925775.1 uncultured Fimbriimonadales bacterium | reverse complement strand
GGGGTAAGTCGTGGTCGGGTGGCAGGGGGTTGTTTTTGCTCATAGCGCCCCCCCCCCCGTGCGGGATTGCCCACTCGCGCTGAGTGAGCGCGACAGGTACGACAAGGCTTCCGCCCTACGAACACCGCTCGGTAAGGCATCGTTGCCCTCCTCGTTGTTAGATTCGCGGTGTCAAAAGGGATTCCTGCTTATTAAGTCCCCTAAAGGCTAAATCGTCCCTTCTGTCTCGTGTTCTCTCCTGCCTGCCCGGTGAACGGGGTAGGTTCGCAAGCAACGGGAACCGTTTGTTGCAAAGCACGGGGGGTCAAAAACAGCACCGCACCATCACGCACCAACGCACCCGTGAAAGCAAAAGTTGTACGCTTACCCGCTTTGTCTCCTCGCGTGTGGGGAGGAGCGTCTTTACATCTGAGGAACTGAAAACACAGAGGCATCCCCTGCGCCCAGAGTCCTGAAACTATAGGAACCTGCCGACAATTATCTGCGTTAATAGCCATGAGATAGGGGGTTCTATGACGCAGGCAGAACGCGCCGAACTGGAACGCTGGATCGAGATGATTTACGAAAAAGCGCTGGAGCTGGGCTTAGACCCGTTCCCAGTGCATTTTGAAGTCGTCCCAGCGCATATCATCTACGAGTTAGGGGCATACGCCCTACCCGCCCGCTTTTCGCACTGGACCTTCGGGCGCGACTACCATGTACAGAAAACGATGTATGAGTACGGCGTGAGCCGCATTTATGAACTCGTGTTCAATAGCGACCCTGCGCAGGCGTTCCTGCTCGATGTAAACGATATGCTTGCGCATAAGCTCGTGGTCGCCCATGTGTACGGACACTCCGATTTCTTCAAGAACAACATTTACTTCGAGCATACCGATCGCAAGATGATTGAGCGCGCCCGCCTGCACGCCGAGCGCATCCGCGACTACGAAATGCGCCACGGTCCGCTGGTGGTGGAACAGTTCCTTGACGCCGTGCTGTCCATCGAGGAACATATCGACCCCGTGTTGCCCACCTTCGGTACGCCCCCGCGCAAATCGGAAGAGCCTGAGCGCAAGCCCGCAGGCGATACCTTCGAAGACCTTTTCTACATGGTTCAGCCCAAACCCAAACCAGAGCCTAAGAGGCGTAAAATCCCCGAAGAGCCACAAAAGGACTTGCTACTGTTCATTCGCGACCACTCGCGCGTGCTGGAAGACTGGCAACGCGACATCATTAGCATGATTCGCGAGGAGATGCTCTACTTCTTGCCCCAGATTAAAACCAAGATTCTTAACGAGGGTTGGGCGTCGTTCTGGCACGAGCGAATCTTGGAAGCGTTGCCCCTCACTCCCGACGAGCATGTGCAGTTCCGCCGTATGCATGCGTCGGTCATTCAGCCTGGCTCGCGCACCAGCCTGAACCCCTACTATGTCGGCTACAAGGTGCTGCGCGACATCGAACGACGCTGGAACGGCGAGATCGACCCCGACGAAGAAGAGACCGACTGGATGGGCTACCGCATCGAGCGTCCTGTCGGACAGGGCATGCAGAAACTGTTCGAAGTGCGCACGCTGGAGTGCGATCAGACCTTCCTGCATAAGTATCTCACGGAGAAACTCGTGCGCGAGTTGGATCTTTACACCTACCGCGTGGAGGAACGCAACGGCGAGTTGGTGTGGGTGGTGGATGAGACCGACTGGCGTAAAGTGCGCAACACGCTGGTCGACAATATGACCAACTTCGGCGTCCCTGTGCTTACGGTCGAGGACGGCGACTGGGAGCATCGGGGCGAGCTTTATCTGAAACACCACTACGATGGCAAGCCGCTCGATATGCAGCGCACCACCCGCTGCATGCGCTACTTGGTCAAGCTCTGGGGACGCCCCGTGCATATCGAGACGGTCGTGGATGATGAGCAGGTGCTTATCACTTGCGATGGGAATACGGTTACACAGCGGGCGTTGTAGCGGGGCCTCACCGCGCGTTGACCCCGCAGCCGCAGTGGGGAAGCCTGAGGGCAGAGCAGACCGCGAAGTGAGCCTGCACTGCCAGCACGGGCAACGCCGCAGGTATACTTCTCCCCTATGAACCTGCATCAGGCTACCCTGAGCAACGGGGTTCGCGTCGTAGCAGAAGCGATCCCGACAGTGCAATCGATTACGGTCAGCATCTGGATTCGTGCAGGCTCGCGCGATGAACTGCCTCACCAGCACGGCATCGCCCATTTTCTGGAGCATATGCTGTTTAAGGGCACGCACCAACGCACCGCTGCCCAGATTGCGCGGGAAATCGAAGGGCGCGGCGGCGTGCTGAACGCCTCTACGGGCAAAGAGCTCACCTTCTACTACGCCCGCCTGCTCGCGGAAGATATGCCCATCGCCGTGGAGGTGCTGAGCGATCTGTTCCTGAACGCTCGCTTAGACCCCGACGACATCGAACTCGAAAAAAGCGTGATTCTCGAAGAGATGCGGATGATTGAGGACGCCGCCGATGAGATCCTGCACGACCGCGTCTCGGAAGTCCACTGGGGCAATCATCCGCTGGCGCGTCGCATTATCGGCACGCCCGAAACGGTGAGCGCGTTCACCCGTGAAGCGATTCTGGAGTTTATACAGACGCACTATCGCCCAGAGCGCGTGGTCGTCGCCGCGGCGGGCAATTTTGACCCCGACGCGCTGTTCAAAGAGGT
>CALAMM010000186.1 GCA_937925775.1 uncultured Fimbriimonadales bacterium | reverse complement strand
TGGCAGTTCACACGCGCGATTGGCGCAGGCGACGACGCGCTCAAAATCCCCATGAACGCTCGCTACGAGGGCACAGAAGAACACGGCGGCGTCAAACTGCACAAAATCACCCAGACCTTCGAGCAGCTCATCGAGACCTATCAGGACGCCTTCTACCAGCCGACCAGCGACAAGGACGCGGCGGTGCGCGTCACCAAGGGCGTCATGAAGGGCACGATGACCATGTGGTATCACCCTGACAGCGGGCTGGTGCAGCGCATGACGATGCAGGCCAGCCTGAACCAGACCACAGAACCCATCAAGAAGGACGGCTCCGAAGTGAAGGACTACGAACGCGAAACAAACGAGGTGAAGCTGACTGCGTCGCTCACGCGCAAGGAGCCGAAGAAGGAGGATACTGCCGCGAGCGGCAGTTGAGCCGATGAGAGAATCGCAGCAAGCCCTTGCCCCCAGCCCTGTTCCTAAGGCGTGGGAGCAGGGAGCTCAGCTCCCTCTCTCCTGCATTTCAGGGAGCGGGCGGGGGTGGGGCTATCTCAAATGCGGGCTTTCTTCCCTCCTTGCTCTGCTTGCCCTGTACGCGCACCCGCAAGTCACCATTCCCCCCTTCGCCACGCCCGCGGGCGTCATTCCACCGATTACCATTCCGAAAGAGGCGGTTCCCCAGCCGCCGCAAGCGCCGTCCCCGACACCCCAACGCCCCCGTACGCCACAAAAACGCGACACACTCGACGCCCTCAAAGCCCTGCGCAGCTGGGAAAGCCTCCAACAGGAAATCCAGCGCACGGTCTCCATCAGCGGGCGCAAGAGTATCGGATTCCATCTGCATCAGGTCGAAGGCGACTTCAGCGCGTTCCGCGACCAGAACTACTTCGGGCAGGGGGGACAGCGCATTACCGATAACACGGAGATAACGATCCGCGTCAACAAGTTTCTCGGCTTCCTCACTTTCGACTGGCGCTGGACGAACAGCCGATTCCGCAACCCGTATGACTCGCGGATCACCTACACCTACGAGTCGCCGAACTTCATGCTGGAATGGGGGGACATCACGGCGTCGCTGGGCAGTGCGAACCCGCTGGTGGGGTTCAATCGCACGCTGAAAGGTGTGACCGCGCAGGCGCAGTGGGGCAACCAGCGCATGCGCTACATTCGCTCCGAGACGAAAGCCGCCGCGCGCACCATCTCCATCCCAGGCAACGATAGCCCCGGACCGTATTACCTGCAGGGCAGCCAGATTGTGGACGGGAGCGAGCGCGTGCAGGTGGACGGCGTCGAGAAACGGCGCGGCGAAGATTACACCATCGACTATTTCGGGGGTATCCTGCGCTTCCGCGATGGGATGATTATCCCGCGCACTTCCACAATCGTCGTGACCTATGAGACCTATGCGTTCAACAGTGCGCCGAGCCGACTGGAGGGCTGGCGATATGAAGCGAATCTCGGACGCGGCTACAACTTCGGCTTCACGATGCTCTCCCAGCAGGCCACGATTCGCTCGCCCTTGCGCCGTATCAAGGAGCAGTTCTACGGCTTTGGCGCACCGAGTGTGCCTTACGATTTGCAGTTCCCACCCCTGCGCGATGCAAATAATCCCATCATCATCACGGTCGCAGGTGCACCCCAGGTAGAAGGCGTGGATTACTACTTCGACGAGAATCTCCCCTACCGTTTCTACTTCACACGCTTTATGCCGCAGACCCTGATTATTCAGGTGGAATACACGCCGCGTCCTGACCCCAGCTCCACGATTGGGGGCGATCGGGAGGTGATGGGCATCGATTTCACGCTGCCTCTGGGGCGAGTGGGCAATATTATGTGGAACTCTGCCCGTAGCCGCGCCAACACACAGGGGAGCAGATTGGAAGCGGTCGCGCATACCGTCTTGGGCAAGTTCGAGTTCGGACGCCTCACCCTCAACACCACTTATCGCGACATTCCCGCCGAGTTCATCGGCATCGAGTCGGTGGGCTTCCGTCGCAACGAGCAGGGATATCAAGCCGATATCGGCTACCGCATCAGCGCGATTTCCAACTTCCAAGCGAGCCTGAGCAAAGCGCGTGTCGCTTCACTCAGCCCCCTCAGCAGCACCCAAAGTGCCAGCTTCACAGACACCGACATCCAAAGCTACACCTACACCTACACACCGTCGAACGGATTCCAGCTCATACTCAACCGCAACACGAACTCGACGCGCACGCCCAGCAGTCGTACCGAGCAATCACGCCATTCCGTCAATCTCGGACGCACTTGGAAAAACTTCAACTTCTCGATGAGCTACGAGCAGTCCGACTCCGACGCTTTCAGCAGCGTAGGTAGCGGGATGCGTTTGCAGTATCATATTCGCAGTTGGCGCTCGCAACTGGACTGGAGCATCACCTCCCAATTGAGCCTGCGCACTTCGGCGGGGCACAGCGACATCGAGCAGAAAGGCGGCGCGACGAACGCGCGAACGCGCTCGATGGATTACACCCTCGAAGCCTCGTGGCGTCCGCTGAGCAACCTCGCGATTAACTACCGCTGGCGCGACAGCGATTCGGGGTCGCTCAACTTGGGCGCGTCCGACTTCCGCTCACGGCAATACGGCAACCCGTTCCCCCCCAGCTCCAACTTTCCCACGAACCCGTGGGGCGTCGGCTACGATGGCAACGGCTTCTCGTCGGGCGCACCCATGTTCAGCAGCTACACCTACTTCGGCGTACGCGGCAAAGGACAAGACCTGAGCCTCCAGTGGACACCGCTGGACACCCTCGCAATCGATATCCAGTGGAGCCAGAACCGCGCCGTGGGCGACTTCCAGACCAACAGCTCCCAAGAATCGCTCTCCATCGGGGCAAGCTATCAGCCTGTCTCGTGGCTCGCGCTTGCTGCGAACTGGTCGAAACAGACGGTGCAGTTCCTCACCGCAACGGGACACTCCCGCAACGAGTTCTTGAACCTCAGCGCGGACATCGGACCCCTACACCGATGGACAATCAACCTGAATTTCTATCTGATGAAGACGGACAGCGTGTTCGGCGAGGGGTTTCAGGGAGGGCAGGGCAGCTTCTCGCAGCAGCCAGCGGGCTTCTCGGCACGGATTAGCTACGATTTGGGCGCGAAGCAGAATCTGTTTGCCGAGTTTCAGCGCACCGACTTGAGAGGCTACCTGCCGTCGCGCGATACGCTGTTCAACATTGGCTATGAATATCGCATCACCCGCAACTGGTCGTTCGTGCTGAGTTATCGCTTCCGCGAACAGCTGAACCTGGACCCACAATATAGTCAGTATAGTTATCGTGCGCGCTCGCTGGATGCAAGTATGAACTGGATGTTCTGACGCTCGTAACAAATTAGGTGCACCCCGCCCATCGTCGGGCGGGGTGTCAGGCAGAAGACAGCGTCGCTCAGAATTATCCAAATCAGTTCAAGATGACTTCCTTGTGCGTCGGCGCAGCAGCAACCCTGCCAACCCCGCGCTCAACGCCAGCATGCTCGCAGGCTCTGGCACCCAGTCTTGCTCCACCAGCAACAGTGAGGCAGTGGATGTACCAGGAGCGGGAGCGCCGTCGATGTGCACGATGAAGGTCTCAATCACCTGCACATTCGATGAAGGAGCTGCTAAGGGGATGTACTGGGCAAAGCCC
>CALAMM010000185.1 GCA_937925775.1 uncultured Fimbriimonadales bacterium | reverse complement strand
GCTGCAGCGGTTCACCTTGCGCACCTTGAACTTCGGTTTCCGTTTCGCCTTCTCGATCCATGCAGTGGTTGCCATAACTCTCAGCCTCAGCGAACGGATATTATACCCGTTATGTGCGTGGAATTCAAGGGGTAGCGAGGGTGTTCGAAAATTCACCTGTTGTATGGGGAACCCCCTCCTGCAGGTTCCCCCTTGAAAAGGGGGAACCGATTTTTCTCAGTTGGTTCCCCCTGCTTGCAGGGGGAACCTAAAGGAGGGGGTACCTGCACCTACTTGGTTATTGGCGTAGGGGCGCACCTGCGTTCCATGGATGGGCACTCTGCCAAGACGATTTTCCGAACACCCTCAAGCTTCCTTGTCTGCACCTTTGTGCCATCAGGTACACTCTATTGGAGGGATTGCATATGCGCATTCGAATCGAACGCGACGCTTTAGGCGAGCGTGAACTACCCGCCGAGGTCTACTGGGGCTTGCAGACCCTGCGGGCACAGGAGAATTTCCCGATTAGCGGCATTCAGGAACCCCCACTGATGATTGACGCCTATGTGCTGCTCAAAAAAGCGGCGGCGCAGGCGAACACGGAACTGGGACTGCTGCCCGAGCACATCGGGCGCGCGATTATCCAAGCGGCGGACGAGATCCTGCAGGGCAACCTGCGCGACCAGTTCCCGACCGACATCTTCCATCAGGGCGCAGGCACTTCGTTCCATATGAATGTGAACGAGGTGCTGGCAAACCGCGCCATCGAAATCTTGGGCGGTCAGAAGGGCGATTACAAGTTGGTGAACCCGAACGACCACCCGAACTTCGGACAGTCGACCAACGACACCTTCCCGACGGCGATGCGCATCGCCACCCGCCTCGCGCTACGCGACCTATTCCCTGCGTTGGACGCGCTAACGGAGGCTTTCGCGCAAAAAGGCAGGGAGTTCGACCATGTACTCAAGTCCGGGCGCACGCACTTGCAGGACGCCGTGCCCATTCGGCTGGGGCAGGAGTTCGCCGCGTACGCAGCGACGCTGCGCAAGTGTCGGCGCGTGCTGGAGTTCGCAGCGGAAGCCGTCGAAGAACTCGGTATCGGGGGCAGCGCGGTCGGCACAGGGCTGAACACCCACCCGCAATACCGTTTCCGCGTGGTGGAGTTGCTACGCGAGTGGACGGGCATCCCCTTCCGACCCGCCGAGGATCTGCGCGAAGCAATGCAAAGCCAGATGCCTATCCAGCTCGTCGGCTCCGCGCTACGCACGCTCGCCCTGGAGCTAACCCGCATCGTGAACGACTTGCGCCTGCTCTCGTCGGGACCGCTCACGGGCTTCGCCGAAATCACCCTCCCCGCCGTGCAACCCGGCAGCAGCATCATGCCCGGCAAGGTGAACCCCAGCATCCCCGAAATGGCGAACATGGTCTGCTTCCAAGTTCTCGGCAACGCCACCACTATCGACTACGCCGTGCAAGCAGGGCAACTGGAGCTGAATGTGATGATGCCCGTTATGGCGTACAACGCCGTGTTCTCGATTCAAATCATGACGAACATGATGCGCCAGCTCGATGAGCGATGCGTGCGCGGGATCGTGGCGAACGAGGAGAAGTGTCGCTGGTACGCCGAGACAAGTCCGAGCCTCGCTACCGCGCTGAACCCCTATGTGGGATACGCCACCGCCGCCGAAGTGGTCAAGCAAGCCCTGCGGGAGGGACGCTCCGTCATCGACATCGTGCGCGAGCGTAACCTGCTCACCGAAGAGCAAATCAAGGAGGTCTTTGACCCGTTCAAGATGACCGAGCCCGGCATCCCCGGCAAAACCACTTGAGCGAACCCTTTTTGAGGAGGCTTGCAGACGATGGCGTCGGAAATAATCCATTTGGAAGGGCATGTTATCGACTCGCTCACGCTGTCCAAAGTGCTGGACATTCTCTCGTCGTATGAGGGCGTGCGCTACGAGGTGCGCCACGCGAAAATCGGACACACGCGCACCGAGATTAGCCAGTTCGACATTCAGGTCGAGGCGGACACGGAGGAGCTGTTGGAGCGCGTGCTGGAGGAAGTGCAGCAGCACGGCGCGTACTTCTCCCATGAGGACGCCCATCTGGAGCCTGCACCTAAAGACGGCGTGTTCCCCGAAGACTTCTACTCCACCACGAATCTGGAGACTTTCGTGCGCGTGCATCATCGCTGGGTGCCGGTGGAGAACATTGAGATGGACTGCGGGATCCGCGTTTGGCAAGAGGAGGGCAAGTGGCGAGCGGCGACCGTGCCGATGGCGCGGGTCAAGCAGGGCGACCTGATTGTGGTGGGACACGAGGGTATCCGCGTCACGCCCCCCGAACGGCGCGACCCGACCTCCGTGTTCGCCTTCATGGGCAGCGATGTGTCTTCAGAGAAACCCAAAGAGCGCGCCGTGCGCGGCGTCGCGGACGAGGTGCGTAAAGCGAAAGCCCGCGGCGAGAAGGTGCTGTTCGTCGGCGGCCCCGCAATTATCCACACAGGCGCTGGGCCATACTTAGAGCAGCTCCTCCGCAACGGCTGGATCGATGTGCTGTTTGCAGGGAACGCGCTCGCCGCCCACGATATCGAAGCCGCCCTCTACGGCACCTCGCTCGGCGTGTCGCTCGATCTGGGCGCACCCGTAGCGCACGGACATCAGCACCACATCCGCGCCATCAATAAAATCCGCATGCTCGGCGGACTGAAACAAGCAGTGGAGCAAGGCGTGCTGACCAAGGGCGTAATGTATACCTGCATCAAGCACAATGTGCCCTTCGTGCTGGCAGGCAGCATTCGCGACGATGGACCGTTGCCCGAAGTGATTACCGATGTGCTGGAAGCGCAGGACGCGATGCGGGCACACATTCCCGGAGTCGGCGTTGCGATTATGGTCGCGACCACGCTGCACTCCGTCGCGACAGGCAATATGCTCCCCGCGTCCGTGCGCGTGTTCTGCGTGGACAACGACGCCGACACGGTGATTAAACTCACCGACCGCGGCACGCACCAGACCTTCCCCATCGTAACCGACTGCCACTTTTTTATGAAGGAGCTGGCGCTGCACCTTGTGGAGCCGTTTCGGAAAGGTTAGTCGGCGTTCCCGCCGATAAAAATGCTTAGGCGCGACGCCATTCCCGACATCGCGCCTAAGCATCGCGCCCGCGTCCCCGCCGACCAAGCCGTTGAAACGCTTCAATAACCTACTTATGCATCGCTTTTGGCAGGATCCCTGCCGTTTGGACGCTTTCCACGAGGAGGTCAGGGAGGTATAATACAAGTCGCTATGTATGTCATCATCGCGGGTGGCGGCGATATCGGTTATCATTTGACGAAAGCGTTGCATCAACACGGCTACGAGGTACTGCTCATCGAGAAGAATCGCAAACGGGCGATGGAGTTAGCCGATGCTCTGGGCGAGCGTGTGATGTACGGCGATGCCTGCGAAGTGCGCGTGTTGAACGAAGCGGGGGCGCGACGCGCGAATGTGGTGGTCGCTGCTACCGGCGACGATGAAGACAATCTCATCATCAGCCAGTTGGCGCAGAACTTTTTCAAGGTCAAGCGGGTGTTAGCGATTGTGCGTGACCCTCGCCACGAACCGCTCTTTTTCCGCCTCGGCATCCACGAAACGGTCTGTAGCACGCGCTTCATTTTCAACATCCTTGAGCAGGAAGTGGAATACGGCGAGGTACTGCCTATCGGCGCGATTATGCGGGGCAACATCGAGGTGATTGAAGCGGAGGTGACCCCTGAATCGCCTGTAGCAGGTAAGAGCATCGGCGAGATTGCGCTCCCACCCCAGACTTTGCTGGCGGCGGTGGTGCGCAACGGGCAGCTCACGCTGGGGCTGGCGAACCTGATTCTGCAGCCGGGCGACACAGTTATCGCGCTGACCCCGCCGCAACACGAAAAGCAGCTCGCGCGGGTGATGCGCGGCACTGCGCGGTAGATGCGCTGTGCCGTCGGCGGACGCCTTCACCCGTAAACCGACTCTGGGTCGATCAACACAGGCTCGATTTCCACCAGCATGCTACCTTCAGCCTCGCGGAAAAAGCAGCTCCGATGCCCTGTGTGGCACGCGACGCCGACCTGCTCTACCTGGATCAGCACCGCGTCGGCATCGCAATCCACCAGTATTCGCTTCACCCGCTGCACATGCCCGCTGGTCTCGCCTTTGACCCAGAACTGCTGACGCGAACGGCTCCAGTAGGTGCATAACCCTGTCTCCACCGTGCGGCGCAGCGACTCCCGATTCATATAGGCGAGCATCAGCACCTGTCCGTTCTGGGCGTCCTGAACGATGGCAGGCACGAGACCGTTCGCGTCGTACTTTAGCGTGTCGATCCACTCCATCGTCAGTTCACCCGAATCTCGATTTTGGCGGTGGCAGGCGGACGATGGCCGTAGGGGTCCACGATTGTGAGGTGCACGGTATACACGCCGCGTTTCGGGAACCGCCGTCGCACGACATTGCCGACGCCATCCACCTGTGAGGGGTCATCGCCGAAGCTCCAGCGATACTCCACCGGGATGCTGACGCCCTCAGCGACGCCGAAAAAGGTGAGTTCATCGCCCGACGCGATGCTCAGCTGCGACTGGCTGCGCGAGGTGAACACGGAGCCGAAAGCGTTTTGCACGGCGATATAGCCCTGCAGGGGCCCCGTCTCGGAGAGGGTGCGGATTTCGCCGATGTAGAAGACGCCCGCAGCGTCGCCGAACAGCCCCAGCTTCGTGAGTTGCCCGTTGGTGCTGCGCAGTTCGGGGATGGCGCTGAGCGGTAGGCTGACCGATTGCCAGCCCGATTCGTCCGTGCGCAGATTCTGCAGGGGAAGGAGCGTCTCTGTGCGTTTGCCGTCGCTGGTTTCGAACACGAGGCGCAGTTGGCGCAAGGTAGGCGTCGTGGTCTGCCCGCCACCTGCGGCTGGTCCGCCGCTGAATCCGCCAGGGGCTTGGGGTCCGCCGCCTAAATCGCCGCCGAAACCAGGTCCGCCTCGTGGCGCACCGCCTGGCCCTGCCAACCCGCCTTGCCCTCCTGGCGCCGCGGGACCGCCTGCCCCGCCGCCGCCCACCGCGCCACTTGTGGTGGGAAACCGTAGCGTGAACCGAATTACCTTATCGGGCGCGTTCAAGTCGGCACGCAGGTCGCGCGGCGTATCGAATATAATCCAGCCGCCCGAAAGCATCCCCCGTGTGAGCACCTTCATCGAGCGGCTCCCGACGAAGGTTGTCTCCGTGCTATCCTCGATGCTTCCAGAACCCCAGCTGCGGAGCGTGATGCCCGATTGCTCAGCAGGCTGCCCCGCATACAGGGTGACATCCGCCGCCGCGAGGCTCATCAGCCCAACCGCGCATGTTCCAACCCAGAGTAGATGTTTCATCGTCATAACCCCTTAGCACAGGACTATAGTCCGCACATTCCGATTCGGAGCGTGGGCGGGGCCGTCCGCGCTGCGAAAGCCCCGCGCTTGGACGACCTCAGCCATCTCGCCACAGGGATTCTACCTGATTCGGTACACTCCTGCTATGCGATTAGACGCGCAATCGCGTGGGGAGAGTGCGCTGATTGAGCGGATTGCTCAGAGAAGCCGGGACCTCCTCAGCGCGGGAAGGCTCGCTGTGGTTCAGGGTATCGGCGACGATACGGCGGTGTTGCAAGCAGGTGGTCAAGCGCTGCTTTGGACGGCGGACATGCTGGTGGAGGGGATCCATTTCCGCCTTGACTGGATAGACCCCCGCTCGCTCGGCTGGAAGTCGCTGGCGGTGAACCTGAGCGACATCGCGGCGATGGGGGGCGTGCCGACGGGTGCGCTCCTATCGCTGGCGCTGCCGTCGGAGCGCACGGGCGGGTGGCTGGACGCTTTCGTGGAAGGCTTCATAGAATGTGCCCGCACCTACGCCACGCCCCTGTTAGGTGGGGATACGAACCGTGCCGAGCGTGTTGTGATCGATGTCTCGGTTCTGGGCGTCGTGTCGGCTCACCCTGTGCTGCGCAGCGGCGCGCGGCCGGGCGACTGGGTATTGGTCACGGGCGCGCTGGGTGGCTCGCGAGCAGGGCTGGAGGCGTTGCTTGCAAGCGATACGGCTGGAATCGACCTTATGCCTCACTTTCGCCCCGTGCCGCGCGTGGAGGTGGGCGCACTCGCGCGGGAACTCGGCGCGACCGCGATGATGGATCTTAGCGACGGTCTCGCTGCCGACCTGCCGAAGCTGCTCCGTGCTTCGGGCGTGGGGGCGGTGGTCTTCCCCAAGCAGATCCCCGTGCATCCTGTTGCCTACCGCTGGGCGCAAGGACGCGGCATAGAGCCTGAACGGTTCGCGATGGCAGGGGGCGAAGACTACGAACTGCTGCTGACCGCGCCACCAGCAACGGCGCAACAGATGCTGGAACAGATCCCTCCTCAAACAGGGGTTGCGCTCAGCGTGATCGGTGAAATCACGGAGCCTCGCGAGCTGTGGCTGGAGTATCCCGACGGTAAGCGAGAGCCGTTCGCGCTCGCTGGCTGGGACCATTTCACGGCGTGAATCCCGCCTGAAGTGTAGGGGTGGGCATCTCCGCCTGAACCTGTCGCGCGGCATCACGGGCGGCGCTGGTCAGGCTGGCAGGGGCTACGCCCAGCCCTATCAACCCCAGCACACACGCCAGCAGGCAGGCGACCACAGGCGCAGGCATATGCCATGCAGCCATCGGCTCGCGCGGCTCCGCGTAGAGACTAAATACAAGGCGCAGGTAGTACGCCGCGCCGACCACGCTGGTCAACGCCAGCGCAAGCGCCAGTAGAATCTGGTTCGCCTCGACCGCCGCAAAAAACAGATACCACTTGCCCCAGAAACCTGCCGTCGGCGGAATACCCGCCAACGAGAGCATCAGGATCGCCATCGCGTGCGCCGCGAGCGGGTTGCGCCGATAAAGCCCCTGCAACGCCTCGAGGGTGGTTGCGTCGCCCGCGCGCGCCATCAAGCTCAACACCGCGAACGCGCCAACCGTCATCAGGCTGTAGGCGACCAGATAGTAGACCATGCCCGCGACACCCGTCGTGTTCGCGCTGACCAGCCCAACGGTTAGATATCCCGCGTGCGCAATGCTGGAGTACGCCAGCATGCGCTTAGCGTCGCGCTGTACCAGAGCCGCCGCGTTGCCCACAATCATCGACAGCAAGCTGAGCCACCACAGCAGGGGCGTCCAGATTTCCGTAAGCGGCGCAACCGCGACCATAAGACGGATTAACACCCCAAAGGCGGCGACCTTCGCCACGGCCGACATGTAGGCGGTCGCTACGGTGGGCGCACCCTGATACACATCGGGCGTCCACGCATGGAACGGAACCAGCGACGCCTTGAACCCAAGCCCGATGAGGAGGAGCGCGACCCCCGCCGTTCGCAGCGCCGCTACCGCCTCGCCCTGATCGGCCCACACAGCAGGGACGACCCGCAAATCCACGCTCCCCTGCGCCCCGTAAAAGAGCGCAATTCCGTACAACAGAAATGCCGAGGCGAACGCGCCCAGCAGAAAATATTTCAGCGCGGACTCCTCCGAACGCGCCTCCGTGCGCGACAAGCCCGCTAACACATATAACGAGAGGGAAAGCGTCTCCAGCCCGATGAAGATTACCATCAGGTTGGTAGTAGTGAGCATCGCCATCGCGCCCGCGCTCGCGAACAGCACCAACGGATAGAACTCGCCGTAGCGCAACCCACGCGCTTGAAGGTAGGCTTCGGAGAAGAGCAAGGTCAGCGCCGTAGCCCCCAACACCGCCAAACAAAGAATCGAGCCCAGCGCGTCGGAAACCACCATCTCACCGAAGGTAACAACACGGGTTTGCCAAACCGCGACCTGAAAGTAAGCCGCAAGGGCTACCCCCAGCAGCCCAATCACGACAAGCGGCATACGCTGCGAGCGCGGCAAAAACGACTCCACAATCAAGGTCAACAGCGCTGTGAGGACAACCACGCCTATCGGCGTAAGCGCACTCCAAGTAATTTCAGGCTTGACGAACGCTTCCATGCGCTCCGTATTATACCTGTTCGCACACTGCAGGGAACCCTCAGCAAAATCAGCAGGAGAATCTCGAAAAGTGGGGTATAATAGGGCAAAGTCGCGTGGGTCCTGTTTTTTTCGGATAAAGGAGGACAAGTTTCGTGTGTCCTGATGCTCTCCCTTGCACATTGCTGTGTTCTGTGGCTGGCAGGGTACGGCTATGCGATACATTTGGTTCAGTGGGCTTTTGGCAGGGATGTTCTGCGTAGGGATTGCCCAGCCTGCGCGCACGCCCGATGGGATGCTCTGGGCAGGGACGACTTTCTCGCTTCGGGCGATTGCCAGCATCGGCAATCAGCCCGTTCAACTGTCCAACGAGGCTACCGTCTCCGTCGGCGCAGTGATTCGATGGCGCGTCGTCTATGAAACTCCGCCCTTGCAAACGGTTTCAGGCTCCGAGGGCTGGTTTACGCTGTTGCTGACAAATAGGAGCAACGCGGTGGACGCGCTGACGCTGCGCCTCAAGTCCAACGAGAGCAGCGACGCAAGCCCGTGGAGTTTCGCCCAGTTCGAGCAGCGCGAGGATGGGGCAGGATTCGGCAACGGTTATCTTATTACGGAGACCACCTCGCCCCTGATGCCTGGCGAGACGCGCCGTCTGTTCCTGCGGGCGAGACCCCCTGGCGACCGAAACACCGACGGCGCGTTTCTGAACTGGATGGGCATTTCTCAACGCAACCCTTCCGTTCTCGTCGAGCGCAAGTTCGCAGTAGGGGTTGAAGCCCCTCTATCGGCACGTACTATTGCGACAACCCCTGCGCACCATCAGATTATCGGCGAGCCGCAGCTGATTCAAGGAAGGCTTTATTGGCTCACTTGGGACGGGTTCCTCCTGCGTTTGTATCGCACGCCCAACCCGTTAAGCGCCAGCGTTACTTTTTCCAACAATACCAGTCTCGAAGCGCGAGTCAGTACGCCCGCCCCTTCTCATAACACGGTGCTCGTCGGCGATCGCTGGTACTTCCTGACCCAGTCGGGGCGATTGCTGTTCTTTCCCCTATCTCAGGCTCAAGGTGGCACGACCCTCTCCGCGCAACCTGTCAACCTGCCCGAAGGCATCGATCCCGAGATGAGTCTGCCTCTGATACGGGTAGGCGACTCTGTGTGTTTTGCAGATCGCCAAAATCGTCTCTGGCTCCTCCACTCCGCGACGCATACGCTTACTCTTGTTGTGTCGCTCTCCAGCCAACCCATCACGGCTCTCAGCCCCCTTTATGAGAACTTCTTTGCGGTCGGGCGCAGCAATGGGCGAATCGATATTTATAGGGACGCTGTCCCGGTTGTGCAAGGGCTGCGTATTCCCAACGCGCCGAATCAGCCGATCCGCTTTATCGGTTTGCACGACGCCGTAATGACGATTGTAGCAGGTAATGTGCTGGCGGTCTACCGTCCCAGCGTGGCAAAATGGCTCTGGTGGTCTAATCTGGACAGCCCTGTAGTCGCGCCGCCTGTCAGCGACGGGCGTCAGGAGCGTTGCTACCTGCTCACAGCGAGTGGGCAGCTTTATGGCTTCAATCTCTGGCGCGGCGACTTAGTTTCTCTCTACCCACGGCAACTGTTCTCCGAAAGCACGGTGTCGAGGGCAGCGCTTGCGTGTGTGACCCGCGCGGATCGCGAAGTTTCCTATCTTTATCTGCAAGCGCAGCTCTCCGACGGTACGGTGCGCACGCTGTTCGTCACCACCGAGAACCCCCTTAACCGCTTCGTGTTCCCGACCCAGCTGGCCAACGCTCCGATAGGGACGCGCTGGTTGTTCACAGAAACGACGGCGCAGGGATTAGCGATTAACTGGGTCGTGTCGGGCGGGGGTAGCGACGGTACGCGCGGCGCTTTCTACGGATTCCTGCTTCGTTAGGTACAATCAGGTTGAGGTTTCGAGCTGCGTGTGCAAGCGTTGCTGGGAGAGTAGCGGTTGATGGACTGGGCGCAAGCGTGGATGCCCGCGCACCCCATCGCGCAGGGAGTGGTTGCAGGCGTGTTTATTGTGGCGATGAACCTGCTGGGTGCGCTGGTGGTGTTGCTTTGGCGTCAGCCCTCGCAACGCCTGCAGGACGGGATGCTCGGCTTCGCAGCGGGCGTGATGCTTGCCGCCAGTTTCACCAGCCTGATCCTGCCTGGGATTGAGCGCGGCGGGGTGTTGCCTGTGCTGGGGGGCGTGGCGCTGGGCGCGCTCGCGATGGATTTAGCCGACCACCTAATCCCCCACCGCCACCCTTTCATCGGGAGCGAGGGATTAGACACCAAGCGCGTGCGCGCCGTGTGGCTGTTCATCATCGCGATTACGCTCCATAACGCGCCCGAAGGTCTGGCGGTGGGGGTGGCGTTCGGAGGCGGGCATTTTCGCGAGGGTATCCTGCTGATGATCGCGATTGGTGCGCAGAACATCCCCGAAGGGCTTGCGGTCGCGCTGGGGGCAGCGGCTGCGGGCTTCGGCAAGCGGTTCTACGCGGTCTTCGTGGCGGCGCGGTCGGGACTGATCGAGCTACCGATGGCGGTGCTGGGCGCGGCGCTGGTCTATCTCTTCGCGCCGTTGGTTCCCTACGCGATGGGCTTCGCCGCAGGCGCGATGATTTATATCATCAGCGACGAAATCGTGCCCGAAACCCACCGCAAAGGGCACGAACGCTGGGCGACTTTCGGGCTAATGATCGGGCTGATGGTGATGCTCTATCTGGATGTGGTTCTGGGATGAGTTCGGCGGGGCGACGCGCCCAAGCGGATTAGCTCTCCACCTCGTAGCCGTTGAAGGTCTCGTTAATCGCGTCGAGGAGCGCTTCGCCTTCGAGGGGTGGCGATTCGACAACGGGGGGCGGCTCCGATGGACGCGGTGCGGTCGAGTATTCCAGCCGCACAGGTGCGCTGGGCATGCCGAGCGCGGCGCGCACCGCTTGCACGAGGTTCTGCTCGCGACTGGGCTTCTGTCGGAAAAACTCGTACGCCATCTGGCTGGCAAGGATGAGGCGAATGGTTCCGTTTTCCACCACCACGCGCGAGTCGCGCAGGTTAATCGCGCCTGTGGGGCTACGCCTGGCGAGCTCTTCCACCTTCTGCTGCCAAAGTTGAGTGGCGTAGGCAGGGTCGATTGCCTCGCTTGGAGCAGGCGAGGGTGGCACCACCTCTTGTGCAGGTTGCGAGGCATCGCCGCGCGAGGGCACGGGCGGCGTAGGCGGAGCCGGAGCCTGCGGCAGTGCTTGGGTAGACGGCGCCGTGGACACAGCGACGCGCGGCGTGGCAGGAGATTCGCTGGCGAACAGCAGCAGGTACAGCTCCAGTATCGCGCGGGGCGAGCCGGAGCTGCGCATCTCGCTGAGGGCGGCTGCCATTCGCTCCCACCAGCTCAGCAGGCGTGCGACGCCTGCCCGACGCGCCTGCTCAATCATCGCGCTCCACTGCGTCGGGTCATACATTCCCCCCCTGTCCTGCGCGTGCAGCGCCGCCTGGATGAGCATCCGCCAGTGCTGGATTAGCGATTCGGCGAACACGCGCGGCTCGCGCCCCAGCATCATCTGCGCGTCCAACAGATTCAACACCGCGCCCGCATCGTGGTCGATGAGCGCGTCGGTGAGGCGCATCAGCGTCTCGTCTTCCAACATGCCGAGCGCGTTGTACACCGCCTGCGCGGTGATTACCCCTTCCTCGCTGAAGGCAATCACCTGTTCTAAGGCGGTGAGCGCGTCGCGCCACGAGCCGTCCGCCGCGCGCGCCACCAACTGGAGCGCCGTCGGCTCCGCGCGGAACCCCTCCGCGTCCACCACCTGCTGCAAGCGTCGGGCAATGTCCGCAATCGTTCCCCTGTGAAAATCGAATCGTTGGCAGCGCGAGCGGATGGTCGGCGGCACGCGGTGGAACTCCGTCGTCGCCAGCACAAAAATCACATGCGGGGGCGGCTCCTCGAGGGTCTTCAGGAGCGCGTCGAACGCTTTCGCCGAGAGGTCATGCACCTCGTCGATGATGTAAATCTTGTAGCGCGCCTCCATCGGCGGGTACTTGGCGTTCTCGATAATCGAAGTGCGCACATCTTCGATGCTGGTTTCGGAGGCGGCGTCCATCTCCACCACATCGACGCAAGTCCCCGTTTGGATTGCGCGACAGAATCGGCACTCGTTGCAGGGGTTCGGCGTGGGACCCCGCTCGCAGTTGAGCGCTTTGGCTAAAAGGCGCGCGGTGGAGGTCTTACCCGTGCCGCGCGGACCGCAGAACAGATACGCATGGGCCAGTCGCCCCTGTTGAATCGCGTTGCGCAGGGTCACGGTCACATGCGACTGCCCCATCAACTCGTCGAAGGTCTGCGCCCGATCCTTACGGTACAGGCTGAGATACGCCACATGGGGAATTGTACCTGTTTAGAGGCGCAGAATCTCCACCTGTTTTTCGGGCAGCGTAATCACGGCGCAGGTGGGGTTGCCCGTGAGCCAGCCGCATACCTCGCCGGGGTTCAAAATCGTACACGCGCCGACTGTGCGCAGCTCCTGCTGGTGGGTGTGTCCGTAGATGACGAGGTCGTACAGCCCGCTGCGGGCGAACGCCTCGACAGGGTCAGGCTCGTGTACCATCGCGATTCGGCAGCCGTGCAGTTCCACGAACAGGGGTTGCACCTGCACTTGCCCGATTTCGCTGAGCCGTTTCGTCAGCCCCAGCCGCTCGCCGTCGTTGTTGCCGAAGATCCCAAGCAGGCGGCAGGTCAAGCGTGCGAGTTCGTTCACCACAAACGGCGCAACATAGTCGCCCGCATGCAGAACCAACTCCACATGCAGGTCGTTTAGCGCGTCCACCGCACGGCGGATATTGCCTAAGTGGTCGTGGGTATCCGACAAAATGCCGATTCGCATGGCTTCCCTCCCCTATCCGAACCACTCAAAGTAGTCGGGGCTGATGTCCACCTGCACATTTTTGAGTTGGGTATAGAGTTCGAGCAGGCTGTGCAGTCCGAGTTCGCGACCGAATCCGCTCTGTTTATAGCCGCCGTAGGGGGCTTGTGGGGGGAACATGTTATAGCAGTTGATCCAGACCTTGCCTGCCTGGATTTGGTGGGCGAGGCGCAGGGCTTTGCCGATGTCCTGCGTCCACACGCCTGCGGCCAGCCCGTAGTCGGTCATGTTCGCGAGGCGCACGGCTTCGTCTTCGCCTTCAAACGGCATCAGCATCGCAACGGGTCCGAAAATCTCGTCGCAGGCGACGCGCATGGTGGGCTGCACCTCCTCCAGCACGGTCGGCTGGAAGTAGTAGCCCTTATCGAACGGCGGCTCCGTAATGCGCTTTCCGCCTGTAAGCACCTTCGCGCCCTCCTCGATGGCCGTGCGCACATAGAATTCGGTTTTTTCGAGTTGCTCGCGCTTATGGAGCGTGGCGAATTCGGTCGCGGGGTCGAGAGGGTCGCCCACTTGCAGGCGTTGGGCGCGGGCGACGAAGGCGTCGCGGAACCGTTCGTAAATCGGCTTTTCGACGAAGAGGCGCGTGGCGGCGGTGCACATCTGTCCTTGCGCGAAGTAGTTGGCGAGGAGGGCGTGGGCGAGCGCACGGTCAAAGTCGGCATCAGCGAACACGATAAACGGCGATTTGCCTCCCAGCTCCAGCGACACAGGCGCGATATGTGTCGCCGCGTTCTGCATTACGCGCACGCCGACGCCTGTGGAGCCTGTAAACGAGATTTTTCGAACCAGCGGATGTTTGGTGAGCAGGTCGCCAACCGTCGCGGGCGTCGGGTCGGTCAGCACATTGAACACGCCTGCGGGGACACCTGCTTGGTGCATCACCTCCGCCAGCATCAGCGCTGTGATGGGGGTTGTGGGCGCAGGTTTGAGTACCAGCGTGTTGCCTGCAGCCAGCGCGGGCGCGATCTTGATCGCGGCGAGCCAGAGGGGAAAGTTCCACGGGGTAATCGCGCCCACCACGCCGTAGGGTTCACGCCGCGTGTAGTTCAGATACATGCCCGGCACGGGGATGGTTTCGCCCAGCGTGGCGGGGGCAATCCCAGCAAAATACTCGAACACGGCGACGGTGGCGGGGATGTCGTGCGCCATCGTTTCCCGAAGGCATCGCCCCGTTTGCTGCGATTCCGCGCGAGCGAACTCCTCATAGCGTGCCTGCACGCCTTGAGCGACCGCGCGGAGGATCTCGCCGCGCTCCTCATACGCGCGCGCAGCCCAGTCGGGGAACGCGCGGTGCGCCGCTTCTACCGCCGCGTTCAGCTCCGCCTCGCCTGCCACCGCGCAGGTCGCAACCACCTCGCCGTTGGCAGGGTTACGCACCTCATAGCGCTCTGCCGTGTCTACCCATTCACCATCGATGAAGAGCCTGTACGCCTGCATCGTCGCCTCCCAATGCAGGCTTGGAATTTCTCACTCCTCCGAGAACCTCCTGCTTGGTTTACGCTTCTTCCCACACGAATCGGGGCGCGGGCACATCGCCGAAGTTGAGCTGCACAAGGGGGCGAATGACCTGATCTTGCATCACGCGCTCGGCAAGGTCGGCACGGAGCGCGCGCAGCTGCGTCTGCAGCACTTTCAGGTGGACTTGTCCCAGCGCGAGGCTTCCTACGCGCTGTCCCTCGTCGGTGGTAAGCGTCTCGCCCAAGATGCTCTTGGCGATTTCGGCGTTGTGGTGCGTTATCGCCTGCGCGAAACTCTCCGCACCCGACTGCTTGAACTCCAGCGCGTCCACTTTGACCTCCTCTGGCACGATAATCGCCGTCTCCTGCTGCACTTTATCCAGAGCGCGCAGCAGCTCTTCTTGCTGAGCGGGGGGGAGACCACGCTTGTAGACCCCTATGAGCGTCGGCGAGGCATATTTGGCGAGAAAGAGGTCCCAAAGTTGCAGCACGCGCTCTTTGCTACGCCAAGCACGGTAAGCCGCGCGCAAATCAGACTCGCCTGCAGGCGACTCGTAGCGCGGGCTGTAGGCGTAGACGATGAACTTCTCGCGGGGCAGGGTGAGCCGCTCCCCGCTGGGCGCGTAAAGAACCAGCGACCGAAGGTTCCGATAGGCGTCCACCTCGAAGCGAAACAGGGCGGGGTTTTTCGCTTTGAACCCTCGCAGCGTCCACAAACCTGCATACGGCGGCTCAACGCGATAGGCGTAGAGCTTCTCAAGGATAGACACCCCCTTCGCGAGCGCGTCCAGCACGCGCCACAGGAGGCTAAACACTCCCCCTTGCATCGTTTGCAAGGTGTAGAGCGTGAACTCGTAAGCGCGTTGGGCAGCGGGCGACTCGTCGGCAGGCTCCAGCCGCCACGGCACGCTCAGCACGCCCCAACGCTTGAGATTGAAGCACGCCTTCACATGGGCATCGGTCAGCATCCGCTCGTACACCTCGTAGCCGTGCTTGCGAAGCAGCTCATCATCCAGCTCGCTTGCGGCGCGCTCGCCCAAAGTCTCAATCTCCACCGGCGCGTACTCGCGGTCTAACAGCGTTCGGCGTTTCCGAAACCAGCGCATCGTTGAATGCCTCCACTCTGGGAGGACACCAGCAGGGAGCGCAGGCTACAGCAAGGGAAACCGTCAGGTATACTTGCAATCGCGATGGCAATCACCTTAGAGCAGATGCGACACACGGCGAAGTTGGCACGCTTGGAGCTGAGCGATGAGCAGCTCCTCGAGTTGATGCGCCCCATCAACGCCTTGATGGAGCATTTCGAACGCCTGCAGGCGCTGCCGCTGGATGCGGTGGAGCCGACCTCGCACTCGATTCCCGTTTTCAACGCTTTTCGCGAGGATGTCGTGGGCGCGACCTTGTCGCGGGAGCAGGCACTTGCGAACGCTCCTGAAGCGCGCGATGGGCTGTTTATCGTGCCGCGCATCGTGGAGGAATAGCCACGCTGCTGGCGGGGAAGCCGACGCCCTACGGACACCTTCGTCGGCTCGGCGTCCCCGCTGATCAACGGAGGGAGGAATGAACGAGCTGCTGACCTTGAGCCTTGCCGAGATTAGTCAGAAGCTGCAGCGGCGCGAAGTTTCCGCCATCGAGTTGACCGAGAGCGTGCTGACGCACTTGAGCGCGGTGGAGCCGCAGGTGCAAGCGTTTCTCACGCCGACGCCTGAGCTTGCGCGGGCGATGGCGCGTCAGGCGCAGGCGCGACTCGATGCAGGCGAGCGTCACCCCCTCTTGGGTGTTCCCATCGCGCTCAAAGACAACCTCTGCACGGCGGGCGTGCGCACCACCTGCGCCTCACGCATCCTGCACAACTTTATCCCCCCCTACGACGCGACGGTCGTCGCGCGGCTACGCGCAGCAGGCGCGGTGTTCATCGGCAAGCTCAACATGGACGAGTTCGCGATGGGGTCGTCCACTGAGTTCTCCGCATACCACCCCACGCGCAACCCGTGGGATTTGGAGCGCGTGCCCGGCGGCTCCTCAGGTGGCTCGGCGGCAGCGGTCGCTGCGCATATGGCGTATGCAACGCTCGGCTCCGACACGGGCGGCTCCATCCGCCAGCCCGCCGCCTTCTGCGGCGTGGTCGGTCTCAAACCCACCTACGGGCGCGTCAGCCGCTACGGACTCGTCGCCTACGCCTCCTCCCTCGACCAGATCGGACCCATCACCAAGACCGTTGAGGACTGTGCGCTGATGCTGAACGCGATTGCGGGCAAGGACCCGCTCGACGCCACCAGCGTCGATCTGCCTGTTCCCGATTACCGCGACGCGCTCATCGACGACATCAAGGGCATCCGACTGGGCGTCCCGAAAGAGTTTTTCGCGCAGGGCGTGCTACCCGCCGTTGCCGAGACCGTGCGTAAGGCGATTGGACTGCTGGAGTCGGTTGGCGCGGAGGTGCAGGAGGTCTCGCTGCCGATGGCGGAGCAGTCGCTGGCGATTTACTACATCCTCGCGCCCGCCGAGTGTTCATCGAACCTCGCGCGTTACGACGGCGTGCGGTACGGCTTGCGGGTCGGCGCGGAGAAAGGGCATATCGGCATGATGGCAGCCACCCGCGCAGAGGGCTTCGGCAAAGAGGTAATCCAACGCATCATTATCGGAACCTACGCGCTCTCGTCAGGCTATTACGACGCGTTCTACCTGAAGGCGCAGAAAGGACGCACGCTGCTGCGCCAGCAGTTCGACGCCGTGTTCCAGCAGGTGGACGCGCTGGTGTGCCCCACCACGCCCACCCCTGCGTTCAAGCTCGGCGAGCTGGTGGACGACCCACTGGCGATGAAGCTCGCCGATGTGCTGACCATCCCTGTGAACCTTGCAGGTCTGCCAGGTTTGAGTGTGCCGTGCGGGTTCGTGGATGGCTTACCCATCGGGCTGCAGATTATCGGCAAGCCGTTCGACGAGATGACCGTACTGCGTATCGGCTACACTTGGGAGCAACTCGCCTGCCTGCGCGACGAACTGCGCGTGCCGCGAGGGCTGAAGCAGGCGTGAGTCTGCCCCAATCAGGTATTCTATGCTTGTAATGTGGCGAAGCAAGCAACTGGGTTGCTTAGTGGGGTTATCGGTACTGCTTGGGCTACACGCCTGCCAGACGGCGAGCAACAGCGCGCCGCCCCATTCCCAGCCGCCCACTCAGACAACCAACCCGCCCCCCGAACCCGAAATCCCCGTGTATCGCTATCGCATCGTGAACACCTTCCCCCACGACAAGAACGCTTTCACGCAAGGGCTGGAGTTCCATAACGGCTACCTGTACGAAAGCACAGGGCTACACGGGCAGTCGTCACTGCGCAAGGTAGAGCTACGCACAGGGCGCGTACTGCAGATTCATCGCCTCCCCGACGAGTATTTCGCCGAAGGCATCACCCTCTTCGGCGACCGAATCTACCAACTCACCTGGCAAAACGGCATCTGCTTCGTGTATCGCCTGAACAACTTCCGACAGGAGATGCAGTTCCGCTACTACGGTGAGGGCTGGGGACTGACCAACGACGGCAAGCACCTGATTATGAGCGACGGTAGCGAGACGATTACCTTCCGCGACCCTGAAACCTTCGCCGAGGTACGCAAAATCACCGTGCGGGCGCAGGGTAAACCCGTGCGCAACCTGAACGAGCTGGAATACATCGAGGGCGAAATCTGGGCGAACATCTGGCACAGTGAGATGATCGCCCGAATCGACCCCAGCTCGGGCGTGGTGAAGGCATGGGTAGATATGCAAGGGCTACCCGTGCCCAATCGCGGGCCAGAGGATGTGCTGAACGGCATCGCTTACGACCGCCAGAACAAGCGAATCTTCGTCACGGGCAAAAACTGGAGCAAACTGTTCGAAATCGAACTGATTGCGCCTGAGCAGAACGCGAAGCGACCGTAGCCATGCGTGCGCCTGAGTCGAAAATCCTTACGCGCGAACAGCTCGCCCAGCTTGCCCCGATGTGGCGCGCGGCGGGCAAGCAGGTGGTGCTGACCAACGGGTGCTTCGACCTCCTGCATGTGGGACACCTGCGCTACCTGCAGGAGGCACGGCGTCTGGGCGACCTGCTGGTGGTGGGCGTCAACAGCGATGAGTCGGTGCGCCAGCTCAAGGGCAACACGCGCCCCATCCTGCCCGAAAACGAACGCGCGGAACTCCTCGCGGGGCTGGAGTGCGTCGACTTCGTGACTATCTTCGAGGAGCCCACGGCGGTGGCGCTGGTGAACCTCATTCAACCCGCCTACTACGCCAAAGGCGGCGACTACACCGAGCAGGACCTGCCCGAATCGGAAGCAGTGCTGGCGCACGGCGGATTCGTGGTGATCTTGCCGCTGTACCCCGAGCGCTCGACGAGCGCGCTCGTGGAACGGATACGGAACGGGTAGGAAGCTCATTCAGAATCGGGCGACTGGAGCCACTCTCTGTCGAACCGTGCCCACTTGATTGCGCTGCGTTTGGGGCGTCCCTGCTCGTCGCAGGGGAGGTCGCCGCGCTCCAAAGTGTAGCTGTAGGTGACATGGATGGTGCCGTCGCGTGCCTGTATCGCGCAGGGATAGGCGTAGCGTCCGCGCTCAGGCTCGTCTTTCTCCAGATAGCGGGCAACTCGCCAAGTACGCCCCTCGTCTTCCGAGAGCCAGACAGCCAGCTGGTGGCGCCCCTGCTCCGTGTCGTTGCCAATCAGCAGCCACTCGCCTGTGCGTAGCGCAAGCGCGGCGACGCTGGAGCCAGGGTTGGGCAGGTCGGTCTTCTCCGCCTCCGTCCAAGTGAGGCCGTGGTCGCGCGAGTAGGCGACGAACACGCGATTGGGCGGCGGTCCGTTGTCGCGCATGTAGGCGACGAGCGTCCCGTCGCGACGGCGGAGCAAGGTGGGCTGCACCGCGCCCAGCCCCAGTATCGGCGTACTTGTGCGCCAACGCGCGCCTGAATCGTCGCTGAGGGCCACCAACGAGAAACTGAAGCCGTCGGAGTAGAGCGGGAGGTAGATGCGTTCGCCTTCAACGAGCGGCGGGATGCGCGTCATCCAGCCGAGTCGGCGCGAGAGCGCGTCATAGGCGCGCTGGCGCACCGTCTGCAGGTAGACCTCCAGCCGAGGACGCAGCGCGGCAGGCAACGACGCCGCTTGCGCCTCCAGCTTCCTCAGCCACGCCTCGACCTGCTCTACAAAGCGCGTGTCAGGCGAGATGTGCAGCACATCGCCCATCGTCCAGCGGGGCGCAAGCCCACGCTGATAATCGGTACTCACCCGATATTTTAGAAGCGAGCCTTCCCAGCGATGGTTCAACACAGTAATCCAAACCAGCCAGAGACGCTCGCGAGCATCGATGAACAGCACGGGATTGCAGTCGGGATAGTCGGGGGTATCCGCCATCAGGAACGGCTGGCTCCAGCGCGTCGCCCCCCTGCGCCGCCGCGCACCCAGAATCCGCACATCGTCCGCTGTGCGCTCGCCCGAACCGCTGTACCAACACACCAAGAAGTCCCCGTTGGGACACTCTACAATACTTGAGCTGTGGTTGTGCCACCCGTCGAGCGGAAAAATCAGCTCGCTTTCGAACACGGTACGGCAGTTCGCTAACCCCCTCCAGGTTCCTGCTCATACAGGCGCGCCCGCACGCGCCTCAGCAGCTCCGTCATCATCTCCATCGTGAGCAGCTTTGTATAGGTGTTGCGTGCGCTGGGATGATAGCTCACGGCAAGGAATTTGCCATCGCGCAGCTCGTATATCGCGCCGTGCCGAAAGACGCAGCGGGCACCGTTTGGGAGGAGGTCTTCCTGTTGAGCAAGGCGCAGGCACGCTTCGAATGCCAGCTGTCCCAGCGCGAGGAAGCCGCGCAGGCTCGGCATCAGGCGATAGGTACGCACCAGATACGGAAAGCAGTTCGCCTTCTCCTCAGGCATCGGTCTATTATCAGGCGGGGCACAGTGCACCGCGGCGGTCATCGCGACCTCGTAGAGTGTCAGCCCGTCGTCCCTGCGCGTGGAGGTAGGCTGGTTGCAAAACCCTGTCCGATAAAGCGCCTCGAACAGAAAGTCGCCTGAGGCATCACCCGTGAAGATTCGCCCTGTGCGATTGCCGCCGTGCGCGGCGGGCGCCAGCCCCACCACGAGCAATCGCGCGCTCGAATCGCCAAAGTTCGGTACGGGCTTACCCCAATAGTCCCACTCGCGAAACGCGGCGCGCTTTGTCTGGGCAACCCGCTCGCGATAAGCAACTAAGCGCGGGCATCGTCGACAGGCGACAATCTCCGCGTTCAGCGCATCCCAGCTGCACATAGGTCGAATGTACCCTATGCGTTCCACACGCCCCGCGGCTCCCGCCGCGGGTAGGAGTGGGACTGACAAGACGCAAGGGGCAGGATGCGCCACACGAACTCCAGTTGCTCGCGCGTGGCGCTGCCCAGCGTTTCGCCGTTCAAAAACTTCTCGCGTATATGCTCGATAAGCACCTTATACATCATCCCCTTGTATTCAATGGGTGCATAGCCTGCCCTATCGAGGAGTTCCTCGGCGATTTCCAGCAAGCGTGCTTTGATAGCGTCGCGGAGGGCATCGTCGGAGATAGATGTCCGATACGGCTCGCCCTTCTCCCGCACGGTCGGGGGCGCTTGGCGCGTTTCCCACCGATTGCCCGCCAATTCCTTGCCGATAACCTCTATGATATCGACGCCTGTGATCTCCACCCCTTCAGGTTCATATTGTATGGTGTAGAACTGGTGGATGTTGCCCAGCACGATGTTGGCGCTGAACAGGTTCGCCCAGCCACCCGTGTTGCCGCCGCCCAGCGTCGTAAGGATGAAATCGTCCGCTCGGAACTCGGCGTCACGGGGGATGAGGTCGCGCTCGCGGAACACCTTCCCGCCCTCAAAATCGCTCTGCAGGCGGTCGCGCACTATCAGATTCGGGCATAAAACCACGAACTTGTTCACATGGTGGGCGTAGCGGAGCCACGCAATTATCGCT
>CALAMM010000184.1 GCA_937925775.1 uncultured Fimbriimonadales bacterium | reverse complement strand
CGTCGGCGGGGACGCCGACGCTACGAGTTTGGGTGTGCTGCGTAGCGTCAGCGTCTCGCTGACGAAAAAAAAACGCCGACGCTACGAGTTTTTGTGCTTCGTCGGCGAGACGCCGACGCTACGCAGGTGTGGCTTGGACATTCCTGTCCAAGCATAGTTCGTCGGCGGGGACGCCGACGCTACGAGTTTGGGTGCGTGTCGTCGGCGGGGACGCCGACGCGACGCTCTGCGTGGCTTGGACATTCTTGTCCAAGCAAAACTCGTCGGCGAGGACGCCGATGAACCGTTAGTGCGCAACATGGTGCGCGCGCACCTCGCGGATAACCGTTACCTTGACCTGACCGGGGTACTCCAGCTCGGACTGGATTTTGTGGGCGATTTCGCGGGCGAGCTGGTGGGCGCGTAGGTCGTCCACTTCGTTCGGTTTGACCAGCACGCGCACCTCGCGTCCCGCCTGAATCGCGTACACCTTCTCCACGCCGTCAAAGCTCATGGCGATGCGCTCCAGCTCCTGCATGCGTCGGAGGTATTGCTGAAGCGATTCGCGTCGCGCGCCTGGGCGCGCTGCCGAAATCGAGTCGGCGATAATCACCACATGCGCTTCCAAGCTGGCGGGCGTGATATCGTGGTGATGCGCACCGACGGCGTGGCACACCATCTCGCTCTCGCCGTAGCGCCGTAGGAACTCCATGCCCACCAGCGCGTGCGGGCCCTCCGTGGTGTTCTCCAACGCTTTCCCGATGTCGTGGAACAGGGCGGCGCGTTTGACGATGCGCGTGTCGAGTTTCAGCTCCGCTGCGAGCAAGCCTGCCAGCGTTGCCACCTCGATGGAGTGGTCCAACACATTTTGGGCGTAGCTGGTGCGATAGCGCAGCTTGCCGAGAGTGCGCACGATTTCGGGGTGAACGCCCGTCAGCCCGACCTGCAGTACGGCTTCCTCGCCCGTTTGCCAAATCCGCCGTTCCACCTCGTTTTTGGCGCGTTCGTACTCCTCCTCGATGCGAGCGGGGTGGATACGCCCATCGTTAATCAGGTTCAGCATCGTAATGCGGGCGATTTCGCGCCGAATCGGTTCGAACGAGGACAACACGACCGCTTCGGGCGTATCGTCGATAATCACATCGACGCCCGTGACATGCTCAAAGTGGCGGATGTTGCGCCCCTCGCGTCCGATAATGCGCCCCTTGATGTCCTCGCTGGGCAAGTGGATGACCGTGATGGTGTTGTGCGCGACATGGTCAACCACGCAGCGTTGCACGGTGTCGAGGATGATTTCGCGGGCGCGGCGTTCGGCATCGCGTCGGGCGTCCTCCTCGATTTGACGCGCGAGGATCGTTGCTTCGTGTTCGATCTCGTCGCGGATCTCTTTCAAAAGCAGTTCGCGTGCTTGCTCTGCGCTGAGGCCGCTGAGACGCTCCAGTTCGAAGCGGCGTTGGTGGATTAGCTCGCGCAGCTCGCTCTGCTTTTTCGTGAGCAGTGCCTCCCGCTCCATCAGCGCGTGTTCTTTCTGTTCGAGCAGTTCGAATCGGTGTTCCAAGAGTTCCTCGCGTTGGAGCAGGCGTTGCTCAAGGCGGAGGATTTCCGCGCGTTTCTCACGGGCTTCCTGCTCGGCTTGTTCGATAATGCGGTGCGCCTCTTCACGGGCTTGCAGGCTTGCTTCGCGTTTGAGGGTTTCGCATTCGCGTTCAAGTTGCGCTCGCTGCTGGAGGAGCTGCTCGGTTTCTTGGCGTGCTTGTTGGAGGGCGCGTTGGGCAGCAGCATCTTCCTGCTGCAGTTGACGCCTCCATTGCGCTTGAGCGCGTCGCCCAGCAAGCCAGTAGCCTGCACCCGCTGCGACCAGCGCGACAACGACAGTAGTCACTACAAATATGAATTCCATAACAACCTCCTTGAGCGTACTGGGACTACCACTGGTCGTTCAGATGTGGGTTCCAGCGATGCAGGGCGTTCTGAGCCACTTCGGGTTCGAAGCCGCGCTGGAGCAGGAACCGAAACCAGCGTGCAATCTCGCGCGGTTCTGGTTCGGCGGGCGGCTCGCCGTAACGCCTGAAAAGAGCGCGCACGGCGCGGCTCTCCTCGTCGCCTTCCAGTTCAGGCGGGCACAAGCCGCGGCGGGCGAACTCTCGCTCGATGCGCAAGCGACCCGACGGCTGCTCGTCGGTATAACGCTCGGTCAAGCGTTCTCTCACACGCTCGTCCGAGAGGTATCCCTCAGCGCGAAGCCATTCAAGCACTTCGCGCGTTTCCGATTCGTCGTAGCCTTTCGCAGTCAACCGCTGCGCCAGTTCATAACTTGTGAGGTCGCGCACCCTGAGCCAGCGCAGCGACTGCGCAATTGCCTGCGCCAGGCGTTCCGATTGCCCCTGCATCGCTCGCCTGCCTCCAGAACGATGAACGCTTCACGGCGACAGCTCATCCCGCGAAGGATGACTCACTAAATGATACCTAATCGCTCAGCGTTTAGTTCCGTGGGGCGGGCGACGAAGATTTGAGTCAGGTAAAAGCGCTGGTTGCGTGAACGGTAGCACGCGCCGACCCCCGCGTGAGTGAACCCCTGACAGCTCGCGCTCGGTCGGCTCCTTTTGCGACGGTTCCCAGCGCTGCTGTGGCACGGCGCGTCTCCTGTCTAATCGGTTTCACGGGCGTAAACGCCCAAAACGCCGCAAATCATACCGAATTCTCAGTAGGAAGCAGCGCGCACACGGCGAACTCCCCTTGCATCATGGCAAAGCGCGGTGTGATGGAAGTCTCGCTGGTGTTTCCCGAAGCCGAGACGATTCGTCGGTACTATCGCGGGCTGATTTATCTTGCGGCGCGTACTTGCTACAGCGAAAAGACACCCCAGCAAATCTGGGACGAGTTCCTTGCGGACAAGACACCCCCAGAGCGGGTGATGCAGCTGATCGAACATGTTGTGGAATCGGGACACCACAGCACGATTGAGCATATCAGTTTCACTTTCGCGATTTCGGGGGTGAGCCGTGCGCTCAGCCATCAGCTTGTGCGCCATCGCATCGGCGTCGCGTTCGACCAGCAGAGCCAGCGCTATGTGAAATATAAAGAACCCCAGTATGTCATCCCGCCCAGTATCGAGGCGAATCCCGAAGCCCTGCGAGAGTTCGAGCGATTCCGCGATGAGAGCGAAGCGATTTATCACCGCTTTCTGGCGCAGGGCATCCCTGCTGAGGACGCGCGGTTCGTCTTCCCCAACGCCGTGGCGACGAACCTGATTATGACCGTTAACCTGCGCCAGCTAATGCATATGGCAGGGTTGCGTCTTTGCACGCTCGCCCAGTGGGAAATTCGGCAGCTATTCAAGCTGATACGCAAGGAGGTGATGGCTGCGGATCCCTACTTCGGCAAGTTGCTGGTTCCCAAGTGCGTGCCGCTGGGCTATTGCGACGAGAAGCGCAATGAGGACGAACACTGCAAGATTCGCCCGCACAGGAACTCGGTGTTCCGCGTGTGGGACCTTTACAAGCGGGGGCAGCTGGTGGAGCGGGAGTAGCCTGCGCGTTCATGGATGCGCTGGTGCGTAGGGCGCGCCTCTCTATGCCTGCAGCAGTTCTCGGCTGGTTGCGATGACCTGCATCTCGGCGTCCGCGATTTGCTCTGGGAGGTGGGAGAGCGCGATGAAACGCGCCTGCTTGCCGGGCGCGAGGATGCCCACTGCCTCGTCGGCGGTGGCGTAGGCGGCGCCCACAGTGAACATCTGCAGGGCAGTGAGCGGGTCTAAGCCCTCTTCGGGGTTCAGGCAGGTTCCGTCGCGACTGGTGCGGGTCACCGCCGCGCGCCAGCCGATGATCGGGTCGCCGGGCACAACGGGCTGGTCGGAGCTGAAGCCCATCGCCACGCCCGCCTGTAGCCAGCTGCGGAACGGCATCAGCGACAACGCGCGCTCGCCCAAGCCTTTCAGATAAGCTGTCGTGAGCCACCACAGAAACTCTGGCTGGGGCACAACCACCACGCCCAGTGCCTGCATCTCCGCCATCAGGTCATCCGCCATCAGCATCGCGTGTTCGATTCGGTGGCGGTGGTGGGGGCGCGGATAGGCTTCCAGCGCACGGCGGTAGCCGCGAAGCACAAGCGCAATCGCGTAATCGCCAATCGCGTGCACGGCACACTGCCAGCCCGCACGATGTACGGTCAAGATCCGCTCCATCAGCTCTTCAGGTTCGTACATCAGCACGCCTGTGGTGGGCGTATCGGCGTAGGGCTGGCGCAGGGCGGCGGTGCGGGTGGTGAACGCGCCATCGGCGAAGAGTTTGACAGCGCCCCAGCGCAAGTCGGGATGCGGTGTGGGCGGATGCGGGCTGAACCCCGTCGCCTCGCCCGATTGCTCCGTGTGTTCCAGCCAGCCCGCGCGTCGGGCAGCGCTAAATAGCGGCATAAGCGTCATCCGCACGGGCGCGCCCTCTTCCAACGCCTGAGCATACGCCGCCACCTCCGCCTCAAGGTCGTGCCAGCCAGTGGACGCATCGCTCGCCGCCAGGATGCCACGCCGCGCCAAATCTTCACACGCCCGATGCACCGCCTGAACCAGTTCCGCGCCCGAAGGTTTCGGAATATGCTTCGAAACCAAGCTGGCAGCGCTCTCCAGCAAAATCCCCGTCGGCTCGCCGTCCTCATCACGCAGAATGACCCCGTCGTCGGGGTCGGGAGTATCGCGCGTAATGCCAGCAATCCGCAGCGCCAGCGTGTTCACCGCCGCGCCATGCTTGCTCACATGGTTGAGATAGATAGGCTTTTCCGCGCACACCGCATCCAACTCGTGGCGCGTGAGGTGTTTGCCCTCTGGAAGCAGGTTCTGGTCGTAGGCGCGTCCCAGCACCCATGCAGCGTCAGGATTCGCCTCCATCCACGCTCGTAGCCGCTGCTGAATCTCGGCAACGCTCGTGCAGCCGCGTAAATCCGCCTTACCCAAATCAATTCCCAAAGGCAGGATGTGCATGTGGCAATCGTTGAAAGCGGGGACGATGGCTTTGCCATCCACGACCACACGCTTCGCGTCAGGGTAGCGCGCGGCAAGGTCCTCCTTTGAGCCTACCGCGAGGATGCGCCCTTCCCGTATAACCATCGCCTCTGCAATCGGCAGCTCGCTCCAGAAAGTGTAAATCGGCGCGCCGTAAATCAGGTGCATACCCATCGGGGTTCGCTATAAGAGCCGAAATTCCTGCAAAGTAGGGTATACTCCATTTTTGAGTATCGTAGGAGGTGTTCTCTGTTGGAGCGGGTTTCAATATTTGTTGACGGCGCAAACATGTATTACGCCCAGAAGCGGCTCGGATGGTTTATTGACTATCGCAGGCTGCTCTGCTATTTTCGGACGACTCTGGGCATGAAGGTCGCGGACGCTTACTACTACACGGCGGTCGACCCGAACACGAAGGGGCGCGACGCGACCTTCCATGATTATCTGCTGCATTCGGGCTATGTGTTGCGCACGCGCCCCATCAAGGGATGTTGCGGCGAGGGACGCGAGGAACTACCCTGGGAGCGGATTGAATTGGCGGTGGACATCGTAATCGACGCGCTGCTGACGCTGGATCACTACGATGTGTGTGTGATTCTAAGCGGTGACGGCAACTTCGAGCGACTGGTAGAGACGCTGCGGGCGAAGGGCAAGAAAGTGATGGTGTTCGCGCACCCGGAGATGACCGCGCGCGAGCTGCGCATTGCGACGGGTCCGAACTTCCACGATTTGCGCGATATGGAGCGGTATATTGCCCGCACCGATCGTGCCCCTGAGCCGTGTCCTGACAAGAGCGCGTACGGCACGGCGTCGGCATCGGAAGGGAGCCGTCATGAGTGAGCAGTCTCCAAGCTTCCGCTCCGGGTTTGTCGCGGTGATTGGCAAGCCGAATGTCGGCAAAAGCACGCTGGTGAACCACTTCGTCGGGCGCAAGGTGAGCATCGTCTCGCCACGCCCGCAGACCACGCGCCGCCGCATTCTGGGCATTCTGAACCGCCCCGACGCCCAAGTCGTGTTCGTGGATACGCCTGGCATCCACAAGCCGAAATACAAGCTCGGCGAGCGAATGGTGGAAGCCGCCGTGAGTGCGCTGCCCGACGCGGACCTCATCCTTTTCGTAGTGGACGCCTCCAAACCGCCCAGCGCGGAAGACCAGCAAATCGCCGAACTGCTCCACAAAGAGGCGCGCGCACCCATCGTGCTGGTGCTGAATAAGATGGACAAACTGCCCCCTGACAAGGTGAAGCCCCATACCGAAGCCTACTGGCAACTTGTGCCCAACCACGCCGACTGGATGATGACCAACGCGGTCAAGGGGCATAACTGCGATAAACTGCTGGACATAATCCTCAAGCATCTTCCTGAGGGACCGCCGTTTTTCCCCCAAGAACAGATTACCGACCAGCCCGAACGCCTCTTTGCTGCCGAGATAATCCGCGAAAAAGCCCTCCTTTACACCTATCACGAGGTGCCCCACGGAATCGGCGTCGCTCTCGAACGCTGGGAGGAGCGTCCCAACGGCGTGCTGTATATCGCGGCGACGATTTATGTGGAGCGCGACACGCACAAGGGCATCGTGATTGGTGAGGGCGGTCAGATGCTCAAAAAAATCGGGCAACGCGCCCGTGAGGAACTCGAACACTGGCTCGGACGCAAGATTTATTTGGAGCTTTGGGTCAAAGTGCGCGAAGATTGGCGCAACATCCCCAGCTTCTTCCAGCAGATTGAGAGTTGAGCAGGTAAACTCTCGGTGTGCGTGGCGATTTCGATGCAAGAGCAGAGGTGCTGATTGTCGGGGGCAGTCTGGGCGGTTGCGCGGCAGCGTTGGCGTGCGCCTCGCTCGGTGTGAAGACGCTCTTGGTAGTCGAACCCGGTCGGTGGCTGGGCGGGCAGCTCACGGCGCAGGCGGTGCCGCCCGACGAGCATCGCTATATCGAAACACAGGGTTGCACGCGCCGCTACCGCCAGTTGCGCGACGCCATCCGCGATTTCTACCGACGCTACTACCCGCTCACGGCAGCGGCGCGCGCCGAGCCATACCTCAACCCCGGCGGCGGCTGGGTGAGCCCACTCTGCTGCGAACCGCGCGTCGCCAAAACGGTGCTCGAGTCGATGCTGATGTACCCTCAAATGCGCGGCGACCTGACAGTAGCACAGCTCAGCCTGCACGCACTGGACACCGACGGCGATTTCGTGCGCGGCGCGCTTTTTTACGACCCGAACCGCTCCGCCACGCTCTTTGTGGAAGCGCGATACATCTTAGACGCCACCGACACAGGCGAACTGCTGCCGAAAGCGAAGGTGGAATATGTGACGGGCGCGGAGTCGCATTGGGAAACGGGCGAGCCGCACGCCAAGCCCGAGCCGCAACCTGCCAACATGCAAGCATTCACTTGGTGCTTCGCGATGGGCTACGACCCAGAGGGCGACTATGTCGGCACCAAGCCGCGCGGCTACGACTTCTGGAAAGCGTTCCGACCTCCGTTCTGGCCCGCGCCGTTTCTGAGCTGGCTCGATGTGAACCCTATCACGCTCGAGCCGCGTCGCCTGAGCCTCTTCGGGGAAGACGGAACGCCTGCGATGTTCCGCTATCGACAGGTAGTTGACCCCAGCCTCTACCCGCCCGCGCTCGCCCCACAAGCTGTAACCATCGTGAACTGGCCCCAGAACGACTACTTTTTAGGCAATCTTTACCCACCTGCAGATGAGGAGCCAGCGAACCCGAACGCCGCGCCCTCCGCCTACGGGTTCACTCTGTCCGAAATTCCAGGCGCGTCCACCTCGCACGAGTCTGCCGCCTATGAGCTTTCAGAGTGCTTGCTTTACTGGCTGCAAACGGAAGCGCCGCGCCCAGATGGAGGCACAGGCTACCCCGGCTTGCACCTGCGTCCTGATATTACAGGCACAGACCGCAGCGAGTCTTGTCGGATGGCGCAGCAGGTCTATGTGCGCGAATCGCGGCGCATCCGAGCGCGGTTCACCGTGCTGGAGCAGCATGTGAGCGCAGAATGTCGCGCGGGCGAGACCCTCGCCGAACGGTTCCCCGACAGCGTGGGCGTGGGCTATTATCGCATCGACCTGCACCCCAGCACTGGCGGCGACAACTATATCGACATCCCCACCCTGCCGTTCCAACTCCCGCTGGGCGCGTTGATACCCGTGCGCATGCGCAATCTGTTGCCCGCCTGCAAAAACATCGGCACCACACACATCACGAACGGCTGCTATCGGCTACACCCTGTGGAATGGAACATCGGCGAGTCGGCAGGGCTGCTCGCGGCGTTCTGCACCCTGCGCCGAACTGAACCACATCAGGTGTACGAAACACCCGCCCTGCTGGAAGAGTATCAAAATTTGCTCCGTAGTCAGGGGATCCAACTGGAGTGGGATTTATGAAGCAAGGCATCTATGTTCACATCCCATTCTGCCATCGCAAGTGCGGGTACTGCGATTTCAACAGCTACGCAGGGATGGACGCGCTTATCGAGCCGTTCATCGAGGCGCTCCATCGTGAAATCGAGGCGTCGCCCTACGCAGGAGAACGGTTCGACACCGTGTTTTTCGGAGGGGGCACACCGACCGTTCTTTCAGGCGACGCGCTCGCAGGCATCTTGGAGCATCTAACCCAGCAGTTCGACCTTGCCTCAAACGCCGAGATTACCTGCGAGGCGAACCCAGGCAGCGTCACGCTCCAGCAGTTGCAGGTGATGCGCCGCGCTGGGTTCAACCGCCTCAGCCTCGGCGTGCAGTCGTTCCACTTGGACGAACTTCGGCGAATGGATCGGATTCACACTCCCGAGGAGGTCGTGCGGAGCGTCGAGTGGGCACGCACGGCAGGCTTCACAAACCTCAACTTAGACCTCATCTTCGCCCTGCCACAGCAAACTATAGAAGGCTGGGAGGCGAACCTGCGCAAAGCGATTGCCCTCCAGCCCGAACACCTGGCGCTGTATGCGCTCATGCTTGAGCCGAACACACGATTCTATCACCTCTATCAGAAAGGCAAGCTGAGCCTACCCGACGATGAGACCCAAGTGGCGATGTTTCGTCTCGCCCAACGCCTTGCGGCAGAAGCAGGCTACCGCCAGTACGAAATCTCCAACTACGCCCAAGCGGGCTACGAGTGCCAGCATAATCTGATTTACTGGCGTAATGAGCCTTACTTGGGCTTCGGGCCAGGGGCAGTGTCCTACATGGGGGGCAAACGCTGGACGAATATCAAGCACCCCCGCGAGTATATTCGGCGCGTGATGGCGGGCGAGTCGCTGGAGTTCGAGTGGGAACGGCTCACGGGCTGGGATGCAGTGGCTGAGACGCTGATGCTGGGGCTACGCCTGCTGGAAGGGGTAGATTTGGAAACGCTTGAGCAGCGGTTCAGCCTGCCCGTTCGGACACACTACGCGAAGACTATCGACGCCCTCGTCCAGCGCGGCTGGCTGGAACGCGAGGGGAAGACCATCCGCCTCACACAAGAAGGCTTGCTCTGGCACAGCGAGGTGGCCATGGCGTTTTTCGAAAAATAATCAGTTCCGAGCCACTCCGTCATGCCACGCCCCCGATTTTTCGAACACCCTCTTCGGAGATGTCCCAGACTCGCACTGGGACGTCCCAGACTCGCTCTGGGATGTCCCAGACTCGCTCTGGGATGTCCCAGACTCGCTCTGGGATGTCCCAGCGGCGCACTGGGATGTCCCAGCGGCGTGTTGGGATGTCCCAGCGGCGCACTGGGATGTCCCAGCG
>CALAMM010000183.1 GCA_937925775.1 uncultured Fimbriimonadales bacterium | reverse complement strand
CCGCGGCTGCTGGCACGTAGTTAGCCGGGGCTTATTCTGCAGGTACCGTCTGCGTTCGTCCCTGCTTAAAGGAGTTTACACCCCGAAGGGCTTCGTCCTCCACGCGGCGTCGCTGGGTCAGGCTTGCGCCCATTGCCCAAGATTCCCGACTGCTGCCTCCCGTAGGAGTGGGGCCCGTGTCTCAGTGCCCCTCGGGCCGATCATCCTCTCAGACCGGCTACCCGTCGCAGGCTTGGTGAGCCATTCCCTCACCAACTACCTGATAGGCCGCGGGCCCATCCCGAAGCGGAAATCCCTTTAGATGCCTCCGCCAAAGCAAAGGCATCCACATCCGGTATTAGCCCGAGTTTCCCCGGGTTGTCCCGGTCTTCGGGGCAGGTTACCCACGTGTTACTCCGCCGTTCGCCGCTCTCGACCCCCCGAAGGGGGTCTACCGCTCGACTTGCATGTCTAAGGCACGCCGCCAGCGTTCGCCCTGAGCCAGGATCAAACTCTCCATCGGAAAACGCTATCCCGCCGAAGCGGGCTCATTTTCCGAATCGATGACTGGGCTCGCAAAGCGTTGGCTTACCTGCCCGGTTTTCAAGGTTCACACACGCCAACGAACCCCGCTGGGTTTTCGTCGGCGAGTCTGATTATACCACATCCCAGGCGCGTTTGTCAAGGGCATCGCCCTCTCTGCACGCACTTTTGGGATTTCAAGGTGGTATCGCGCTCCGGGTCCCTTGCCCGAAGCGACATATATAATACCATGCCGATGACGGGTTTGTCAAGGGTTTAAGCCCAATTCGGGGGGAATTCGCTGCCAATTTGGGTATTCTCTACGCCGATGGAGAGTTTCAAGTGGGGCATTCTGGGCACAGGCAAAATCGCGCGACGGTTTATGCAAGCGGCGTTTTATGTGCCCGAAGCGCAGGTAGTCGCCGTCGGCTCACGCGATAAGCAGACCGCAGAACAGTTCGGCGCCCAATTTGGCGTTCCGAAACGCTACGCCAGCTACAACGCTGTTCTGGACGACCCCGAAGTGCAGATCGTCTATGTCGCCACGCCCCATAGCCTGCACGCGGAGAACACGCTTGCGGCGCTACAGGCAGGTAAGCATGTGCTTTGCGAAAAACCGTTCACGCTCAACGCGCGGCAAGCCGAGCAGGTGATTCAGGCGGCACGCGCGTCGGGACAGTTCGTGATGGAAGGGATGTGGACGCGCTGCTTCCCCCTCGTGCGTGAACTTGTGCGGCGCACGCAGGCAGGCGATATCGGCGAGGTGCGCCTTGTGATGGCGGATTTCGGCTTCCGCGCCGCGTTTGACCCAACCAGCCGCCTGTTCGCCCCAGAGTTGGGCGGCGGCGCCCTGCTCGATGTGGGCATCTATCCCGTCGCTCTGGCGTTCCTGTTCCTGGGCGCACCCGCGCAGATGCACTCCCACGCAACGCTGGGCGCAACGGGGGTGGATGAACTCTGCAGTATCCTGTTCGCCTACGAAAACGGCGCCCAAGCAATCCTGAGCGCCTCGCTCCAACTGGACACGCCCAAGCAAGCCTTTATCTGCGGAACCGAAGGACGCTTCCACCTACCTGCACCTTGGTGGAAGCCCTCAGAGGCGTACCTCGTGCGCAACGACGGCTCGCAAGAGCATCTGCTCTACCCCTACGAGGGCGACGGACTGCAGTTTGAAATTCGCCATGTGCACGATTGCGTGCGTCAGGGACTGACCGAAAGCCCGTGGATGCCACTCGACGAGACGCTGGCGATTATGCGCACGCTCGACACGCTCCGCGCACACTGGGGAGTGCGCTACCCTGGAGAGTGAGCCACCCGCCTCGCGTCCATGCTGTAGGCAGAGCGCATCGAGTTGCTCTGTCGTGAGGAGACATCGCCCCGACCACTGCTAAGCCGCCCGAGGGATTCCCGCTCGTGATGGTAATCACAGACTGCCCCCCACAGCGCGAGGTAGAATCCCCTCATGATTCGCACGGGCAGGCTGGTGGTGGGCGTCACCGGCGCAAGTGGAGCCATCTACGCGCTCCGCTTCCTCCACCACGCAACCCAATACTTTCGCGAGATTTATTACATCTGCTCGGAGCAGGCCATCCAAGTGATGCAGACCGAGCTGGGGATGGAAGTCTCGCGCGAGACGCTCTCCGCAAAAACGCTGCTGGGACGCGACTGGGACGGACTGAAAGTTCTGAACCCGCGCGACTACTTCTCGCCCCCTGCCAGCGGGAGCTTTCGCCACGATGGAATGGTCATCATTCCCTGCTCGATGGGCACTTTGGGGCGCGTGGCGCAGGGGATTTCGGACGACCTGATGACTCGCGCGGCGGATGTGTGCCTCAAGGAGCGCCGCCCGCTGATTTTGGTGGTGCGCGAAACGCCCTTTAACCTAATTCACCTACGCAACATGGTGCAGGTCGCGGAGGCGGGCGCGATTATCCTGCCTGCGAACCCCGCGTTCTACCATCGTCCCAAAACGCTGGAAGCCGCAGTGGACACGGTCGTGGCGCGGGTGCTGCAGAACTTGGGGGTAGAGCAGACCATAACACCTGAGTGGGGCGTGGAGGAGGCTTAGAGGCGCGGTTGGCAGTGTCCCCCGCTGCCCCCTATCAGCAGCGAACACCGACAGCCAGCCTTCGAGGGCGCAACGAGGCGCGCCGCAGCAGGGCTGGCAAGGCTGGCGATGGAGCCAACCGACGCCTCTACAGGTATCAACCGACCCTGCAACGAAATCTACGCAGCACGCCTCGCAAAAGTTCCTCTCAGCTCTTGCTATTATTCAGAATCTCTATCAGTGGGGGCACAACCTGATACAGGTCCGCCACCAAGCCGTAATCTGCCACCTGAAAGATCGGCGCTTCGGGGTCGATGTTGATGGCGACGATGACCTTCGAGTCTTTCATGCCCGCCAAGTGCTGCACGGAGCCAGAGATTGCCACAGCGATGTAGAGTTCGGGGGCAACGGTCTTACCTGTTTGTCCCACCTGCAGTTCGTTGGGGGCGATCCCCGCGTCGACGGCGGCACGAGTTGCGCCCACTGCACCGCCGAGCGCGTCCGCCAGCCCGCCAATGTATTTCTCGAAGGTTTCGGGGTCTTTCAAGGGGCGTCCTCCGGAGACCACTACCCGCGCCTGGGTGAGGTCGGGTCGCCCGCTGCTGCCGCCCTGCAGGCGGAGCCACTCGGAGCGCGTGGGGATATTTGCAGGGGCTTCGGCATGCTGCACAGGGGATGGCGCACCCTTCGGTTCAGGCTTGCCCCACGCGGGACCGCGC
>CALAMM010000182.1 GCA_937925775.1 uncultured Fimbriimonadales bacterium | reverse complement strand
CCGAGAGATACTGCGTGTTGGCGATGATAATCCGCGAGACGCCGTCGGGCAGACGCCGCTCCGCCAGCTGGCGCTCGGTGACGAACCCCACGCGCACGCCCAGCATCGTCAGCGCGATGTAGAGGCTGTCGCGCGGCACGGTCGCGTCCACCCCCTGCATCATCATGTCGTACTGCGAGTAGAGCAGATGCACATCGGGCTTCTGGTTCTGCAGCGCGGCGATGTAGGGGGCTAAGCGGTTCAGGTCCAGCGTTGTGTGCGCCAGCGCCTCCACGATTTCGGGGCGGTGTAGCAGGCTCCCTGCAAAATCGCTCTTCGGGTCATCGGTACGCTCCCAGACCCAGAAGGTGGTCGCCGACAGCCCCCGAATCGCCTCTTCCCACAGCACCGCCCGCGCGTGCTGCGGCGGCACGGGGCGCGTCTCGCGGTCGCGGATGATGTGGTTCTCCGAGTTGAACACTGGCGCATCGCGCAGCGAGCGCTGCAGCTCGTGCGCCAGCATCGTGGTGACCCAGTCGAACGCCCATGGGGAATCCTTGTCCCAGTTGGGGTAGGTGGCGGCGTCGTTGCCGTTCAACTCGCAGAACTGGGCGAACCGTTCGGGATCAACGCCGCGGGGCAGCTCGCGGTCGTTTGTGAAGCTCCAGCTCATCAACTTCGCGTGTTTCGGCACGCCGGGCAAGTGCTGTTCGACCGCCTGCGCCAGCTCGCGATGCCAGTTCGCGAGCGTCTCCGCGTTGAACTCCTGCCACTCGGCGTAAATCACGCCCGCCTCCTCGCTCGGAACCGGGATTTCGTCCCAGCTTTGGTAGTTCGTCTTCCAGCGCGTGTTGAGCGTGATGAGATTCTTGTGCCGTTTCTGCAGCCATGCCCGCCACGCCTGCTGATGCAGCGGCGATTCGGGAGATTCCACATTTATCGGCTCGTTGGAGAGGCAGATGCTCAGCAACGCAGGCTGGTCTTTGAGCAGTGGCGCGAAGGCGTCGATATACTGGCGCAGCACGACGAGGCTTTCGGGCGCGAAGAGGCTGTATTGGATGAACCCGTCGCGTTGCTGGCGTAGGTGCGGGTACTGCTGATAAACCCATTCGGGCATATAGTGCGGGCTGAGGAGGTAGTCTACCTTCACATTTGCGGCGGCGGCACGACGCAGTACGGGCAGCACATCCTCCTCGAACGCTTGAAGGCTGACTTTCCCCGGCTCTGGCAGCACATCCCACACCCCGCGCTCAATCTGGATCAGGTTGAAGCCCATTTTCGGGAACTTCTCGATATCGGCGCGTACCTGTCCGAAGTGCCCGAAGCCGACGAAGAACACGGGGCGGCGCTGGCGTTCGCCTGTGAGCGGATGCTCGGTTTCGGCAATTAGCGACGCGCCCTGAATCTCGACGGGTGAGGTCACATAGCGGGGCACGACGGGCAAGGGTTTCAGCCCGCTCTCCGCTTCGGCGAGCATCTGGTTCAGCCGCGCTGCCACGCGCTCCATCTCGTCGAGCTGCTGATAGGCGCGTTGGAGCTGCCCTTTTTGCAAATCTTCGTCCACATAGCGCACGAACTCTTGCAGAATCGTGAGGCTTGCCTGCGGGTAGGCGATGTCTTGCCCTGCATCGCGTATCCGATGCATTTGCGCTTCCCAGTTTGGCAGTTGGATGCGCAGGTCTTGCAGCCGTTTCTCGGCAAGTGCGCGGGTAAAGAAGCGCAGCGGGCGTTCGGTCTCGACCAGCGTCTGCCTCCCTTGCCGAATCTGGATGCGCAGTGTCTGTTCGGGGGTGTCGGGCGTGTTGAACTCGAATTCGGCGCGGCTGTAGCCTGCGTTCAGGGTTGTGCGCTGGCGGGCGCGCTGTGGGCCCAGCTGCACCTCGATCTCGGCGTTGCGCAGGGGTTGCGCGGTGTAGATTTCGAATCCGACACGCCCCCGCGCGCCGTTGAGGTAGACCCGCTCGCCAAGTTCATCCAGCGTGAGAATCGGGCGGTCGGGCGTTTCTGCGGGCACAAACGGCGTGGCGCGACCGCCCTGCTCGAGCTTGACCGCATCGAGCCACACGCCCTCGGTGGGGGCTTCAATCACGATGACAAGGTCAAAGCGGTTTTCGTTCTCTTTCGTCGCGAAGGTAATTTCCGCGCGTCGCCACTGTCCCTCGGTGTCTTCAAGAGGGAGGCGCACGCGCCAACCCTCACCCCCGCCGATAAAGCCCACATAGCCCTCGCGCGTCTTGTAGCGACAGCTAAGCGTGTAGACCGCGCCAGGCTCCACTGGAACCCCTCCCTCATAGCGCAGTAGACCATAAATCTCCGCACCGAAAGGTGTCGTGTTCGTGAACTTGAGACACCGCTGCCCCGTCGCACCCGCCTCCGCAACGACTTGCAGCTCGGAATCGGTATTGCGCTTATCCCAGACCCAGCCTACAGGAACCCCATTCTCTACGGTTTCAAAGCTGGCGTTGCGGAGAAGATTGGGGTTCGGAGTCGCTTCCATCGGTGTGATGGTTAACTTCGCTTGGGGATAGCCGTTCAGCAAGCCGAGACTCAGCGTCAGCATCGATGCTATCCTGCGCATGACCGCCCTCCTTGTCGCGCAGGAAAGTATACCTGATTGGGGGAGGCGGTATAATTTGCCTCGCAATGGCATTCGAGGTGCTGCTGGTCGCGATGATGGCTGCGTTTTGGTTGGGCGCGTTGCCGTTCGGCTACTGGGCGGCGCGGCTGCGGGGGGTCGACATCCGCACGGTGGGCAGTGGCAACATCGGGGCGACGAATGTGTTTCGCGTGCTGGGCGCGAAGGTGGGGCTGACCGTGTTGCTGCTGGACGCGCTGAAAGGGTTTTTACCGACCTGGCTTGCGGTGCGGGCGGGCGCGGACGATGTGTCGGCGATACTGGTGGGGGTGGCGGCGATTTTGGGGCACACTTTTTCACCACTGGTGGGCTTCAAAGGCGGGAAGGGCATTGCGACGGGGCTGGGCGCATTATTGGCGGCGGCGCCGCTGACAGTGGCGGTCGCGTTCCCCGTGTGGCTCGCGACATTCCTCCTAACACGCTGGGTATCGCTCGGCTCGGTACTGGCAGCAGCGACCGTGCCGATTGCTGCCTATTTCTGGGGGCATTCCACCCCTGCGGTGGGCATCCTGGCGGCGACCTCCGCGATAGTCATCTGGAAACACCGTTCGAACCTCCGACGCATCCTGCGCGGAGAGGAGCCGAAGCTCCAACTGCGCTCCACTCGCAGGAACCTCGAACAAGAATGCCTTTGGCTGGCGCGAACCGCCGTCGAGCGGATGGTGCTGGAAGGCACGCGGATCGAGCCTGAGCTGGGTCGGTTGCACCCCGCGTTGCGCGAGCCGGGCAGTGTGTTCGTCGCGCTCTATCAGGGCGAGCAGCTGCGCGGGCTGATGGGGAGCCTGCAGGCGCAACAGCCCACCCGCGCCCACGAGATTATCCACCACGCCACACGCGCCGCGCTGTTAGACCCTTACCATCCGCCTATCGACGCCAGCGAGCTGCCCACGCTCAAGTATGTGGTCTACCTCGTGGAATCTTACGAGCCGCTCACGAGCCTGGAGCAGTTAGACCCGCGTCAGGACGGCTTGCTGGTGGAGTGGCAAGACCGATGTAGCGTGCTGGCTCCGCCCGCCCCGAACCGCACTCCCCAAGACCAGATTCACTACGCCTTCACGCGCAGCGGCGCACCCCGTGACGGACAGCCGACGGTCTACCGCGTGCGCCTGAATCGGCTGGGCTAAGCGATGTGGGTCAAAATTTGCGGTTTGACGAACCTGCAGGACGCGCAGGCGGCAGCTGAGGCGGGCGCAGACGCGCTCGGGTTCATCTTCGTCAGGAGCAGTCCACGCTATCTGCCCTCGTATAGCCCAGACTGGAGCGAGTGGCTCTGCAAGCTGCGGAGCAGGGAGACGGTGAGGGCCGACTGCCCGTTGCCCCAACTCGTTGCCGTACTGACCCTACCCGACGAGCTGCCCTCCAACTGGCAGCGCTTCGACGCGGTTCAGTGGGTGGCTCCCGAAGGCGTGCTGCCCCATTCAGACTCGCTGCGCTGGCTGCCTGATTTACCGCTCTGGATGGCGTTGCGCTTTCCAGATTCGCTGACTGTTGATGACGCGCTGCGAATTCTGGAGCGTTGGTCGCCGTATGTGGAGCGGTTCGTGCTGGATACCTACCATCCGCAGCATCTGGGGGGCACGGGTGCGACGCACGATTGGGCCCGCGCGGCTGCGCTTTGTGCGCGTGCGTCCAAGCCGATTGTGTTGGCGGGTGGGTTGACCCCCGAAAATGTGGCGGAGGCGGTGCGCACGGTGCGCCCAGCGGGCGTCGATGTGAGTTCGGGGGTCGAGGTGCAGCCGGGGCGCAAGGATCCTCAGCGTGTTCGGGAGTTTATTCGGCAGGCGCGGTGCGCGTGGGGAGGCGAAGTTGGCTAACGCGCCCCCCATCCGCGAGCAGTACGGCACGGCAGGCGCAGGGGCAGTGGTGGTGCTGACGCTGCTGAACATTTTGTGGGCAGGGGCGAACCCCGCCGCGCTGGTGATGATGCAGCACCATCGCCCCGAGTGGGTTGCGGCGTTTCGGTTTCTTGGGGCGGCGGCGCTGCTATGGCTGATACTGGCGCTCCCTACGGTCCGCCGCGCACTTGCCCCCTACTTCCCCTGCACCCGCGCCCATTTCCTGCTCGCGGCGGCTATCGGCTTCTTCGGCGTGCCCACCGCCTACATCGGCTACTTCTGGGGCACGAAACTCAGCACCGCCACCGAGGCGACACTGCTGGTCTCCAGCTCGCCGATTTTCTACGCGATTCTGGCGCGCCTGTTCCTTCGTGAGCGGTTCCCACGCGAGAAGACGCTGGGCATTCTGCTCGGCTTACTCGGCGTGTGGGTGATTGTGAACAAGGGGCTTATCCTGCGCGAGTTCTCAGGCGCAACGCTGGGGAATCTGCTGGTGCTGGCGGGCGTGCTCACGGAAAGCGTGAATGTGGTGGTCGCTAAGTCGCTGGCGATGCGCTACTCGGGGGTCGCCCTGCTAACAATCGAGGCGAGTTTTGCAGCCATTGCGCTCACGATGCTCTCCCTGCTGTTTGTGGGCGCGCCGAACTTGAACTGGACACCTGCCGACTTCTGGATGTGGTTCTACCTGGCAGTGGTCTGCACGGTGTTCGCCTTTTCCGTGTGGTTTTATCTGATGGAGCGTGCGCCTGTGGGGGCGATGGGGGTCACGATTTTCGCGCAGACGCCCGCCGCCGCCTTCATCGGGTACTTCCTCCTCAAAGAGCAGCTGCATCCCACCATCTGGATCGGCGCGGGACTGATCGTGGGCGGCATCCTGCTGACGCTCTATCGACCTGCGAAGCGCACGCAGGTATAATTCACCTGATGAGCGCGACAACCCCGTTCCCAGTTCGGCTGACCGAGCGCGCGGTGGCTCGGATTAAGCAGATTTTGGCGAAGCAGGGCAAAACGGACGCCTACCTGCGCGTGGGCGTGCGGGCAGGGGGCTGTTCGGGGTTTGAGCATGTGATGCTCCCTGTGGACACGCCGCGCCCCGACGACCTAATCGCCGAGTTCGACGGCGTGCGCGTGGTGATTGACCCCAAGAGCGCGCAAATCCTGGAAGGCGCAACCATCGACTACACAGGGCAACTGATTGGCGGGGGCTTTCGCTTCGATATCCCGAAGGCGAAACGCCGATGCGGGTGCGGCACCTCGTTCAGCGTATAGAGATGCCGAGCATTACGCGCCGATAAAGCATAACGAGCGCCAGCGCCGCGTTATACAGCGCATAGACGCCGTAGACCCACAACGGCGCGTCTGGCAGGAACACCCAGTAGCTCGGCGCGAGGTAAAGTAAGGTGTGGGCGACGTTCGCCAGCCAAGGGAACGGAATAATTCCTACAATCCATCGCGCGGCTAAAACGCCCCAGACCAGCCCGCCCAACAGCACTGTCTCAATGGCGGCGTGGCGCAGCGCGGGTAGTGTGTTGCGGTTGAGTGCGTCGTTCTGCAGGGGGTCCCTACTGAAAACCAGGCTACTCGCGAACGCGCACCAGCAAGCGAGCACAAGCAGTATCATGCCCCAGCGCGTTGGTTCAAGCTGTACGCCCGAAGCTGCGGTGACAATCAACGGCGCACTCACCCCCATGCTCATCCAGAGCGTGGTAAGCCAGAGTGCGCCTCGTCCTGTCGGATGCGCCGCGCTTTGCACTGGTTCGCCCCGCCACAGCGCGAAAAACGCCAGCTCGTTCTGAAAGAAGGCGTAAAGCGTCCAGCCCAGCCAGAGGCTACTGAGGGCGGTCGCCTGCGCCTGCAGGGGCGCGTGCACGCGCTCGGCAGCATAGGCATAGAGGCTTATGCCCCACAGCGTCAGCAGTAGCACGCTGCCGAGCAGAGGCTGCCAGAACCGCGCCCAAAGCAGGCGGGCATCCGCGGCTCGGAGCGCCGCCAGCAGCCCCAGCAACGCGAACCCCAGCAAGAACACGCTCCCCAACCAACTCATCGGGAGTGTTAGCCCCCCAAGCGACACAGCACGGTGCGCCTCGAGCATCACCAGCGGCGGCGAAAACAGCAACACAGGCATCGCAGGCGGCAAGCTTATCCCACCAAGCACCGCCTGCCAAAAGTAGAACACCGCGAGCAAAAACGCAAGCGAGAGACCTGCAGTGCCTTCGCCCACTACCTCCGAACCGGTCCACCCCAACAGTTGCGCACGGCGCCCCCGAATCTTGACCAGAAACATCTCGGGCAGGAGGCGCATCACACTGAGCCAGAAGAGGAGCAGTGTGCCCATCAGCATCATCAGGCTCACCCCGCCCGCCCGTGCGCCCAGCCAGAGCGCAGGCGCGACAGCAACCAGCGTCAACAGCGTGTAGAATCCCGCAAAGAGCCACCGCCCCAAAATCAGGCTCAGCGGCGACATCCCCGTGAGCCACAAGTCCGGGAGCGCACGCCCATCCACCGCGTCGTCGAACAGCGCATCCCCCAACGACAACACCTGAATCAGGATAAGCGCGCCCAGCCCGACCAGCGTTGCCAACAGTAGTAGGCTCATCGTCAGCGCATCGGATACATATTCGTTCCCCACATAAAACGCCAACGCCCCAATTAAGCCAATCGCCGTGCTCCCCAGAAGGAGCGACCAGAACACACGCGCTCGCATATAACGGCGATACTCAAACACCATCACCGCGCGGATTTCCTCAATCACTGCCAGCGTCCCTCCGATGGCACAATCTCAGCCTCCTTACTGCGCAGGAGATGCTCTGCACGCCGCACGGCAGGCATACGCAGCAGAAGAGCCAACCCCCACGCAACAGGCGTCAACAGCATCAGAAAGTACCTCAGTGGCATCAACAGAATGACAACTAGGCTGGGGGCAACTATAATCAGCCCCAGACCCAGTACGATGTAGGTGGCGACCGACAGCCCTGAAGACGCCTTGCCTGCGCTCGCCTCACGCACGGACGGCTCAACAGGTAGCACAGCACAGCCCATCAGCACGAGTGCCAGCACGATGCCGTTCCACCCCAGCACGCCCACGGCAGCAGTGCCCAGCGCAATCAGCACATTCTCGCTAAATATCCAGTGCACGACCCACAACAGCGGAAGATAGGCGATGAGGGTGCGCATCAGGGTACCCTGTAGCCAACTATAGAATACACTGCCGTATACCACATGCGTGCCCCGCAGGCGCGTCATGCTAAGCATAATCAGCTGTTTTGCCTCGCGCAGTGCGCCCAACAGCTCCGTCACAGAGCCGACCCTAAGATAGAAAACAAATCCAAATGCAAGCCAAATCAGTACCGTGGAGGCATGTCTCTCCAGCCACTGTTGCGCTTGGTGTTTCAGCATCGGATCGAGATGCATTCCCCAAAGACAAAGCACCGCCACAGTCCACCACAGGATTGCCCAGAGGGTACGCGCGCGCGTCCAGAGGGGGGGCGCATGCCAGCGAGGCGAGTTCATCCGCGTGCGTGAAAATAGTGCATTATGGCGATGCATCCCCCACACGAGGGGATTATCCCAGTAATACTCGTCGAGCCACGCACGCAGGCGTTCGCGCCACCGCACCACTGCTACGGATAGAAGAGCCATATCTCCACCGTCTCTGTACGCTGCTCGGTCGCCACTTTGGCGCTCCCACGAACTAAATAACCCACGGATGGCTCGTAGGGGAACGGGACCGATTGGTTGAGTGCGAGTCGCCAAGTAGCCAGTGG
>CALAMM010000181.1 GCA_937925775.1 uncultured Fimbriimonadales bacterium | reverse complement strand
GTGTCCAAGCGCATTTTGTCGGCGATGGCAGTGGTGCTACGGTGGGTGCGACGACATTCCTGTCGTCGCGAGTTTTCTTGGCGGTGTTGCGACGCCAAGCAAGGCGTCGCACCTGCGCTTGCGTGGCTTGGACATTTGTGTCCAAGCGTTGCTCGTCGGCGGGGACGCCGACGCTACGCTGAGGGGGTCGTAGCGTCAGCGTCTCGCTGACGAAGAAAAACGCCGACGCTACGAGAGGGGCTTGGGGCAAGGGCACAAACACGGGAAAACGCGAAAGCCCCACGCTGACCCGTCTGAGCAGTCGCTTAGCAGGAATCCGCGAACATCCTGAGAAATTACTGCCCGAACATTACCATTTGAGCAACACAGTAGCACGGGCAGAGCGTTCGAGCTGCTGGGAGGGGGATGCAAGTGACCGAAATGACCGATGCGCGCCCTGCGCGCGAGTCGGAGCGCATTCTCGCGCTGGACGCCCTGCGCGGAATCGCGCTGCTGGGGATTTTGATGGTGAATATGGCGTCGTTCAAGGGGCTATCGACGCTGGAACTGTTTCCACAGCCTGAGAGCCTCGCCCAACCCGCAGACCAAACCGCTTTCTGGGTCATAGAGGCGTTGTTTACGGGCAAGTTTTACCCGATTTTCGCGTTCCTGTTCGGGCTGGGGTTCGCGCTGCAGATAGGACGCTTGGAGGCGCGAGGGGTGAACCCGACAGGGATTATGCTGCGACGCATGCTGGTGCTGCTGGGCTTTGGGGTGCTTCACGGGCTGTTTATCTGGACAGGCGATGTGCTGCTGATTTACGCGCTGGCAGGGATGACGCTACTCCTGTTCCGCTACCTCAGCCCGCGCGCGGTACTTTACTGGGTGTTGGGATTATGGGGCGTTCAGGCGCTCTGCTGTCTGAGTTGCGGCGGGTTCCTCTTCCTAAGTGCGCCGTTTGCAGGCGACTCGGCTCAAGACGATCCCCTTCAGTCGCTTATCGAGAGAGGACGGGACGCCTATGCGTCAGGCAGCTACTGGCAGGCGCAGCGGTTCCGCTTCCTGGAATGGCTTATGATGTTCTTGAACGCGGTTTTCCTTGCGCCGAATGTGCTGATGATGTTCTTGCTGGGGCTTTACTTCGGTCAGCTGCGGGTCTTCGAGCGATTGGGCGAACATCGCCGCTGGATGCTCTGGCTTGCGGGGGTGTGTCTACCAATCGGGCTGGCGGCGAACGGGCTGTACGCGACTGGGGTGCTGAACGCGCTGCGTGTCGAGAACGAGCTGCTCGGCTACGCTTGGCTCATGCTGGCGGTGGTCTTCGCGCCGATTCTCGCGCTGGGCTACATTGGCGCGTTCGGCTGGCTGTGGACGGTGTCTGAGCGTTTGCAGCGCTTGCTCGCGCCTATCGCCGCGGCGGGGCGCATGGCGCTGACGAACTATCTGATGCAATCGGTGGTCTGCACCCTGCTTTTCTACGGCTACGGATTCGGGCTGCACGATAGGGTGGGGATTGCGCAGGGGGTGGGTCTAACGGTGCTGATTTGGGGGGTGCAGGTCGTGTTGAGTGCGCTTTGGCTTGCGCGATTTCAGTACGGTCCGATGGAGTGGTTGTGGCGGAGCCTCACCTACGGCAAGCGTTTACCGCTGCGGCGCACACCTGCAACGACCTAAGCCGCCACGCGGTCGCGCCCCGCCTGTTTTGCCTGGTAGAGGAGCGCGTCCGTGCGCCGAAGCCACTCCTGCTCGCTCTCGTGGGGCTGGAGCTCGCTGACGCCGATGGAGACCGTGAGGCGCAGCGAGCCGCCCCAAGGCAACGACATCGGCGTTCGGCGAATCTGTTCGGCTAACTGTTGCGCGATTTTGCGGGCGTCGCGCAGCGGCGTCTCGCGCAGGATGATCGCGAACTCCTCGCCACCGTAGCGCGCGGCGAAATCGCTCTTGCGCTTACACACACGCACAATCTGCTCCGCGACCCATTTCAACGCCGCGTCGCCAACAGTGTGCCCGTAGGTGTCGTTAATCTGTTTGAAATGGTCGATATCGAGGAGCAGCATCGTCGCGGGGTAGCCGAAAAGCCGATTCAGCTCGACGGTGTGGCGTAGGGTGTCTTCGAACGCCCTGCGATTGTAGAGCCTTGTGAGGGGGTCGGTAGTGCTTTCGCGTTTTGCTTGCGCGAGTTCCCGCATCAGGTGATGCACCTGCTCTTGTAGTTGACGGAGGGTCTGACGGTGGCGCCGCTCGCGCTGCTCGATGAGGCTGGTGAGCGAGTGCAGCGTCTGGCGCAGGGTGTGAATATTCAAAGTGTCGGGGTGCTGGGTCTGCTGGGCGAGTTGCAGGAGCTGCTCGCGCATGATGGCGTCGTCTTCGGCTTCGCTTTGCGCGACTTTCGAGAGTGTGCTGAGCAGGTTCCACGCCAGATCGCGTAGGTCGTTCAGGTGTTCTTCGACAAACTGGCGCTCGTCGCGTCGCTGTTCGCGTAGGAAGGGGAGGACGGCGCTTGGCTCGCCAGCCCGCGCCTGTGTGCTGAGTTGTGAAAACGCTTGGCGCGTTGTTTCGGCGCTACGGCGGTGCGTTTCGAAGGCGTGCTCGCCCAAAATCGAGAGCACCTCCGCAAGGAGCGTGCATTCGGAGGGCGCGTTCCTCCCTACGAGCCGCCAAAGCCATAACCTAAACCAGCCCACGCAGGGTATTATCGGCAACCGAAGGGCAATTGGTGGAGCGTCGGCGCACCCGCCGACGCTCCCGACACCGCTATGCCTTGTGAATAGCGTGCCCTGCCGCGTCGTGGAACGCTTCCATCAGCGCCTCAACAAGCGCTGGGTGTGGGTGGATTGTATCGACCAGCTCGTCGAGCGTCGCTTCGAGTTTGATGGCGAGTACGGCTTCTTGGATGAGGTCGCTGGCGTGTTCACAGCACATATGCACGCCCAAGATTTGTCCGTATTTCGCGTCGGCGACGACCTTCACCAAGCCCTCTTTGATGCCCGCGGCCATTGCGCGTCCGAGAATGCGCGGCGGGAACTTGCCGATTTTGAGTTCGTAGCCCTGCTCGCGTGCCTGCTGCTCGGTCAGCCCTACGCTGGCAACTTCGGGCACGGTGTAGACTACATTCGGCACAGCGCGGTAGTCCATCGCGCGGTTCGCGCCGAAGCAGTTTTCCGCCGCGACGATGCCCTGCGCGCTTGCCACATGCGCCAGCGGCGCGATGCCTGTGATGTCGCCAATCGCGTAGATGTGCGGGATGTTCGTGCGGAGGTATTCATCCACCGCCACGAACCGCTTGTTCATCTGGATCCCGACAGTTTCTAGCCCGATGCCGTCGACATTCGGCTTGCGCCCGACGCCAATCAGCACAACCTGCGCCTCGATCTGCTGGATGCCTTGAGGCGTTTCCACATGGCAGCGCCATCGGTCGCCCACGCGCTCGGCAGATTTGAGCGTGCTGCTCGTGAGGAACCGCACGCCTTGTCGGGAGAGGGCGCGTTCGGCTTCCTTGGCAATCTCCTCGTCCATCGTGGGCAGAATCTGGGGCATGATTTCCACGACCGTAACATGGCTCCCCAGCGCGTTGAACACGAAGCTGAACTCCACGCCGACCGCGCCCGCGCCCAAAATCACCATACTGTCGGGCACGAACGGCGCGTTCACCGCGTCGTCGCTCGTCCACACATTTTCGCCCTCTAAGCCGGGGATGTTAATCTTCATCACGCTGGAGCCTGTGGCAAGGATGATGTTTTTGGCGCGTACAAGGTCTTTACTCCCGTCGGGACGGCTCACCTCGATGGTGTGGGGGTCTATCAGCTTGCCCACGCCTTCCACACTCTGCACGCCGTTTTTCTTGAACAGCATGCCGATGCCGTTGCGCAGGGTTTGCACGATTTTGTCTTTACGCGCCTGCATCTGGGCGAAGTCGTAGTCCACTGTGCCTTCGACGAGGACGCCCATTTCCTTCGCGTGAAGCACATGCAGATACCGTTCGGCGTGGGCGATCATCGCCTTGCTGGGGATACAGCCCCAGTTGAGACAGGTTCCACCTAAATATTCGCGTTCAATACAGATCACACTACCGCCGTGCTGTTTTGCTAACTGTCCTGCGCGAATGGCTGCCACATAGCCGCCTGGTCCCGCGCCCAGAATCGCCACATTCGCTTCGTAAGTTGCCATAGGAACCTCCTTGCAGATACGCCAGAAGTATACCTTGCTTCGGGGCTGTTAGGGGGCACCTTGCAGTGGGGTCTATCGGCGGAGTTGGCGACGGTAGGGAGGGGGGGCAGGATGCGTAGCGTCGGTGTCTTGCGGACGCGCCAGCGTGCCGATGCGCCAGTCGGAGGTTGGTCGTCGGCAGGGCTGCCGACACGCCGTTGTGCGACGCCTTTCTTGGCGTCGCACCTCGACGCGTCGGCGCTCCGCTTGAGCTAAGCTCTACCCCAGCTTCACGAATCCACCAAGCAGGAGCGCCATGCCCCAGCCGATGACGCCTACCAGCAACGCGCCGACCAAGCCGACGAGAAACGGTTTCAGTCCGACGCCCTTGAACACGCTAAACGAGGTCGCCAAGCCTACTGCTGCCATCGCCGTGCCCAGCGCGCGCGAACCCCAAGTCTCGCCGACGGCTTTGGTGAACTCTTTCCAGCCATCCGCGTCCCAAATCCCGAACGCTAAGCCGTTGGCGACCTGCGCGTCGCCGATAGAGCGCACGACTGCCATCGCGATGAAGCCCAACACAAACGCAGGGAGCAGCTTCGCGATGCTGATTTTGCCGCCGTCGCCCTCGCCCTGCGCCGCCATCCGACGCAGGTACAGGTACGACAGCAGGGGAACCACCACCGCTAAGAACAGGTTGCGCGTGAGCTTGGTCACCGTGGCGGCTTTGAGTACCACTTCGTCGTTGAACACCTCTTTGTAGGTGAGCGCGGCGCCCACCACCTGCGAGGTCTCATGCACTGCTGTGCCCAAGAACAGCCCGATCTGCTCAGAGGTGTGCAGGATGTGCGGCGCGAGGTAGGGGTACAGGAACATCCCCAGCAAGCCGAACAGCGTAATGTTCGCCACGGCGTAGGCAACCTCTTTCTGGTCGGCTTTAATCGCGGGCGCGACCGACACGATGGCCGTCACGCCGCAGATGCCCGTGCCCGCCGCAATCAGCGTGCCCAGCCGTTCAGGTAGGTTCAGCCGCTTGTTGAACCACGACACAAACCACAGCCCACCGAAAATCGCCGTCACAACCACAGGAATACCCCAAACACCCAACTTGAACACATCCATCAAACTCAGTTTAATCCCCACCAAGATAATCCCCAGCCGCAGGATTTTGGTGGTGCTGAACTTGATGCCGTCTTCGATGGCTTTGGGCAGCGGGAGCAGGTTGCGCAGCAGGATGCCAATCACAATCGCCGTCAGCACGGCGGAGATGGGGCTGGATTTGCCCGTCGGATCGATGCCTTGCAAACTCAATACCCATGCGCCCAGCACATTGGTGAGCGGTATCGCGACCAGCATAATCGCGACCGACAGCAGAAAGCCGGGCAAAATACGCACGACGCCTTGCCAATCGGGAACCCCAAGCAAGGCGTCTAAAATCACATTACGCCTCTCTACTTGTTTTTCTATAGGTTGCGTTGCCATCGCTGTCTACCTCCTGTCCTATAAGAAAGAAAGTGTTCCCCTCCCGCTGGCGCGAGAGGGGAACCCGTTTCATTTAGTAAGCGTCTGCCAGTGCGCAGACATTCTTGCCGAGCTCCAGCTCTTGAGCCTTCTCCTCGTCGGGAACCAGCAGCCCTGCGTTCACGCGCTTGATATCCACATACTGCGGCGGGAACACAGGTAGCGTGTTGAGCATGAACTCGATGAACTCCTCTTTGCTCTTCGCTTGGTACTCCCGCGGGTTGTTGCGCTTGATGTTGCCGAGCGTGTCGTAGAAGGTGCCGTCGGGGCGTCCTTCGCGGCTCGCGGTCGCAAAGTGCGCTGGGAACACCAGCGTCTCGTCGGGCAGCACAAGCAGTTTCTTGTAGAGCGACTCGTAGTGGATAGGTGCCCACTCTTGCCCGCGCCCGCCAAGGTCGGGACGCGCCACCGACACGATAAAGATCGAGTCGCCTGTGAACAGGTAGCGGTCGTTCACCAAGAACGCCATGTTGCCCAGCGTGTGCCCTGGAATGTGGATTCCCTTTAGCGTCGCGTCGCCGAACTTATAGGTGAAGTTGTCCTTCAGGAACTCAAACTCGATTGTGGCGGGCAGCATATCGATGGGGTGAATGCCGTCGTACGGGTGCAGGAAGTAGGGCACGCCCAGCTCTTTGGCGAGTTTGGGACCGCCGCTGATGTGGTCGGCGTGGGCGTGGGTGTCGAAGATGGCCACGATTTTGAACCCCTCGCGCTCAGCGAGGTTGGTGTATTGCTCGGTGTGGCGGGTGGGGTCAATCAGGATGCCCTGTCCGTTGCTCACGACGGCGTAGGCGAGGTCGCCGCGCGCCACGCGGATAATCTGATACAGGGCGACATCCTTCACTTCCTCGATGCGGCGCACGCGATAGTAGTTGCCCCACGCAATCATGCCGCCCTCGAGGTTCATCGCCTCATAGCCGCGCTCGCGCAGCTTGTTCGCCACATACTCCGACGCACCGCCCTTCGCGCACATCGCCACAATCGGCTTGCCCTTCGGCACGCGAGCGATGTTCTCTTCTTCGTTCTCTCTGAACTGGAAGTACGGAATGTGCAAGGTCTCGACGGGGTTGCGCCCCTCAATCTTCCAGCGATCGTACTCGTCCTGATTGCGCACATCCAGCAGCAGGAACGAATCGCCACGCTCGATCATCTGATCCAGCTCTGCTACGCTAATCGTTGTTTTTGTGATGGTTGCCATCTGCATAACCTCCCTATGCATAGTGTTTCGGAAGCGGTTTGTTGCGCTTCCGAATCGTTAGAGGCGTTGGGGGCGCGACAGGATTCGTTCAGGGAGGTAGGAACTCGGTGTTTTTGCCATGTAGGAGGCTCTCGCGGGGCGCGAGCGGATTGCCCTCACCCCCAACCCCCTCCTCTGCGGTGTGGGGAAAGGGAATTTGCGTGTGTGCGGATGTGGCGGACGCCGAGACTAACTTTCAAGAAACCGCCGTAGCGCGTCTCGCCAATTGGGCATCGGCTCCACCCCCGCCCACTCCAATCGCCAGGAGATGAGCGCGGAATAGATTGGGCGTGGGGCAGGGGTGCGCCACTCGCGAAACGGGAGCGGCGTTGGTTCAATCTCCAGTCCCGCCGCCTGCAAGAGCGCCCGCGCAAACTCGTAACGGGAGGTTGGCTCGGCATTTGTAAGGTGGTAAGTGCCGTAGCAGTCGGTGTGAACCAGTTGCAGCAGTCGGTCGGCGACATCGGCGACATAGGTGGGCGAACCAATCTGGTCGCTAATCACGACGGGCGATTTTCCTGCCCGCGCCTGCTCCAACACGAACTGAGCAAAGCTCGGACGATGTTTCCCGTAGAGCCACGCGACACGCACGATGTAGTGGCGTGGACAAAGCGTGCGCACTGCCTGCTCGCCCGCGAACTTAGAGCGTCCGTACACGCTGAGTGGGTTCTCGGCGTCGTATTCGTGATAAGGCGCGCGTTTCGCCCCGTCAAACACATAGTCGGTGGAGAGGTAAACGCACACTGCGCCGATTCGCTGGCAGTTCGAGGCGACCACTTCTGCACCGAAGGCGTTGACGCGGTAGGCTTCCTGGGGTTGGCGTTCGCAAGCGTCCACATTCGTCATCGCGGCACAGTGAATCACCACCTCGGGGCGTAGCGCGTCGAACAGGGATTTTGCTTGGTCGGGCTGAGTGATGTCGAGTGGAACCTCGCCTGCCTGCTCCTCTGAAGGGGATGCAGGAGGGCGGGATTGGCGAGTCGTGCCGATGACCTCCATGCCTGCGGCGCGGAAGCGTGCCACTACTTCTGCGCCCAGCAACCCCCGTGCGCCCGTTACCAAGACGCGCATCTCAGCTGCCCCAGAAAATCTTGCCCAGTGTGGCGAAGCCGATGGCAACGCGATAGACCACAAACGGCATGAGCGAGCGCGTGCGCAGGTAGCGTATCAGGAAGGCGATACAGAGCCAGCCGACCACCATCGCCGCCGCGCCCCCTGCCAGCATCGGCGCAATCATCTCAGCAGGTACGCCTCCCTTGAACAGGTTCCGAAATGACCAGACCGCTGCGCCGAAGGTGATGGGGGTCGCCAGCAGGAACGAGAAGCGCGCCGCCGCCTCCCGTTGCAACCCCAGCATCAGCCCCGCGATAATCGTAATCCCAGAGCGTGAGAAGCCAGGAATCAACGCGAACGCTTGCGCTATGCCGATGAGAAACGCATCAACAAGCCCAATCGACTCAATCGCACGCTGCTTACGCCCTAACCTGTCCGCAATCGCCATCAGCCCACCGATCCCGATAAGCAACCCTGCGATTAGCGCGTACTGCACGCGAAAAAACGCCTCTATCGGGTCTTCAAACAGTGTGCCTGCGACGGCGGCGGGGATACAGCCCACCACAATCCCCCACGCCAGCCGCTTGTCGACGGCGCGCTCAGGGTCGGTGCTAAACGCCGCGCTCGCAAGACGCGACAGGTCTTTCCAAAAGTAGACGACAATCGCCGTCAGCGTGCCCACATGGAGCGCGACATCGAACACCAGCTCCGCCTGTGGGTCGCCAATCTCCCAGCCGAACCAGAAGCGCATCAGAATCAGGTGCGCGGAGCTGGAAATCGGCAGAAACTCGGTTAACCCTTGCAAAATACCCAGCCAGATTGCCTGCAGAATATCCACTTACTGACCTCCTGTTCCCGTGCGCGCGAGAAGCTCTGCGTCCCCTTCCGAGACCTGTAGCCGATGCACTTTGGGGCGCATCCGTGCGCGCCGCTGCTGCGTCAACACTACATTTCGGAAGATGACGGCAACCGGCACGCCGAAAAACATCCCCATCAGCCCAAAAAACTTGCCGCTAATCAGCAACACGATAATCACCAGCACGGGGTGCAAGTCCACACGGTCGCCGATAATTTTCGGCATAATCATCTTGTGTTCTACAACGAACAGCGCAGTGATGAACAGCGTGAGCTGCAGCCCTAACCCCAGCCCGCCCTGAATTAGCCCGATGAGGACAATCGGTGCGCCCGCGATGACAGGACCTATCACGGGAATCGCGCGCGCAAGCCCCGCAAACAGCGCGAGCGTGGCAGCATACTTGACCCCCATTAGCTGCAAGCCGATCCAGGTAGCCACGCCCGCTATCACGCCCAGAATGAGCTGCGCGATGATGTAGCCCCGCATAATGCGGTTGGTCTCCTGCATCAGGTTCAGCGTTAGGCGCACATAACGCGGAGGCATCCAGCGCAGCGTCTCCCGCTTGAGACGATGCGAGTCGAACAGTAGGTAAAACACAATCACAGGCATCAGGAACAGCTCCACCAACAGGTTGAGCAGATGTCCTGTCTGCTGAATCGCGCTTTGAATCGTGGCTTGGAGGTCGTCGGTGGTGCGGTTGAGCGAGCGTAGCAGCGATTCGCGCTGCTGATCGAGCCACTGTTGCGCCTGCGGAGGCAAACTCTCGTACCATGCATAATACGCCTTTTCCCACTCGGCGGCGGTCTGGCTAAGCTGTTCTTGGTAGCGAGGCAGGTCGCGCAGGAAATCGCGTGCCTCGTTCACAAAAGGCGCGATGAACGCCACCGTCGCGACCCCCACAAACGCGAAAAAGCCCAGCGTCACGAGCAAACTGACCACGCCGCGCCAAGCCAGCGGTGCAACAATTCGCGGACGCCTGCGACTGAGCCAATCCACCAGCGGGATGAGCAAATACGCAATCGCGCCGCAGATAAACATCAGACTAATCACATGGCGCACCGACCAGACGACATAGAGCGCGAGCGCGACGAGCGCTAAGGTTGCCAAAAGCCAGAGGATACGCCCCGCCCAGTCGCCCGCAGGATTCGCTGTTCTCCGCTCCATCGACAGCGCGATTATACCTCTTGTGGGATGAGACTTTTTCCGAAAATACCCCTGCTACTCCATCTTTCCTCCACACTACGATGCTCTCCCGCACAGGCACTCGTCCATAGCGCCCCATCTGTTGTGAGCTATTCCCCTTATATCGCGCCACCCAGATGGTCTCCGTTCTTAGCCCGTAGACCTCCGTCATGTCGCAGCCGTTTAATTTCGTAACATCGGCGTTTTTTTTCGTCAGCGAGACGC
>CALAMM010000180.1 GCA_937925775.1 uncultured Fimbriimonadales bacterium | reverse complement strand
TGAGGATATGCTCCAGCGCATCGATCGGCTCAGCCAAGCGAAGTATATCGGCTTCGGACGGATGGCGCTGTTCTGATGGAAACCCTACTCCACTGGGATCGAGAACTGTTTTATGCGCTCAATCATGGGCTGAACCATCCGTTGCTGGAGCCTGTGATGTGGGCGATTACGAGTTTGGGGCTGGGGTGGGTGCAGATGGTAATAGTTCTGGCGGTGTGGGGCGCGTGGGAGTGGAAACGGAGAGCGGCTTGCGCCCGCTCCGACGCCCGCGAGGGCGTCCACTCGGGCTTCAAAGCGATTTTTCTACCTGCCCTGCTCGCTTTTGGGGGGAGCGGGTTAACAGCGCAGGCTCTCAAGCGTGCGATTCCTCGCCTGCGTCCCTCCAACCTACCCGATGCCATCGTCGCCCCCGATGAGCGGATTTTTCACAACTCCTTCCCGTCGGGACATACCGCCACAGCGTTCGCGTTGGCGTTCTGGGTGTTTCTGGCAACGCGCGGCACGCGCTATCGCATATGGGGCTACACTGCGCTGCTGCTGGCAGGGCTGGTGGGGTTGTCGCGTATCTATCGTGGCGTGCATTACCCCTCCGATGTGCTGGCAGGTGCGCTAATCGGCGTACTGTGGGGCGCAGCGGCATATTTTACGCGGAATCGGCTTCGAGCTTCACCCGAGCAGAGTGCTTAGCAACCCCGACCGAAGTGGCACAGCCCCAGCAACAAGCCCGTGTCATCTACGATCAGGATTGCGGTGTCGGGGTGTTGTCTTCTGGGAAGACACGCCGGCGAATCTCTTCAGGACAGCGCGTGGGCTTGCCCTCGCGGTTAATCCATACATGGCGCGTCCAGCCCTCGGCAAGCAGTTGGCGCGTGTCGGCGTTCAGAACCTCGTACTCGAAGCGCATCGTGCTGCCTTTCAGCTCTGTCAGACGCACTCGCGTGATAATCCGGTCGCCATAGCGGGCAGGCGCGCGATACCGACAATACGCCTCCACCACCGCCGCAGGCGTGCCGTTCTTCTCTAATGCCACATAATCGATCTCGTAGGCGCGACAGAAGGTTCCGCGCGCCGCCTCAAACCATACCAAATAGTTCGCGTAGTAGACCACGCCCATCGCATCGGTCTCCGCGTAGCGCACTTCGAACGGCGCGGTCTCAATCCAAGGGGTTAGCGGCTCCGAGTGCATCGTAGAAAACTATACCTAACTAACCCGCGTTTCCCGCGTACTTGATGACCTCAACCTCACGCAGGAGAATGAGACCTTCCTTGACCATCTCGTCGAGGACGGGTAGGAACTTCTGGACCTTCTCGTCGGTGTCCACGATTTCGATGACGACGGGCAGGTCTTCCGAGAGGCGCAGGATGTTGGCGGTATGGATCACGCTGTTTGCCCCGTAGCCCGCGATTCCGCGAAACACAGTGCCGCCCGCCATGCCCAGCTCACGCGCCTTGAGTAGAATCGCCATATAAAGCGGTTGCCCATGCCATTTGTCCGCCTCGCCAATGTAGATTCGCAGCAGCTTCGCCTGACCTTCGATTTTCATAGCTCTGCCCCTCCAATCAGCCACCGCCCGAGAGCAACGCCCAAAATGACCGCTATCAGCCCCAGCAGCAAACTGCCGAACAGGTTGATCCCCGCCTTGAGCCACAATCCTTCCTGAAGCAGGCGTAGGCTCTCATATTCGTAAGTGGAATAGGTGGTAAACGAGCCGATGAACCCAACCGCAATCGCCTGCCGCCACTCAGGCGACCAAGTGTAGTGCAAGGCGAGGGTCATAAACAGCCCCAGCAGAAAGGAGCCAGAAATGTTAATCAGCATCGTCTCGATGGGGAACAATAAGCCAATCTTCTGAGCGATCCAGCCTCCGAGCCAGTAGCGCAAGTTCGCGCCCAGAAACCCGCCCAGACCCACTAAGAGCGTTGCGCGTAGCATCACGGATAGCATACCCCATCCGCGCCCTTGTAAACACCCCAGCAGCCCAGCCCCACCCCCGCAGCCGCCGATTCAGGTTGCGTAGGAGCCTCACCCCGCGCGTCGAATCCTTCTGTCGTGCGTGTGATAATGGTTTCGTGGGAGTACCCGCCGCGCATCGTGGGCGGGATTGCTCGCCATGTGCAGGAGTTGTCCGAGGCGCTCGCGGCGCAGGGTGTGGAGACGCATGTCGTAACGCCAACGCACCCCGACGCGCCCGACGAGGCGACGGAGCGCGGCGTGCACTTGCACCGTATCGGCACGCCGCCCTCGCCTTATGGCAACTTTCTCGAAGGCGTCTACGCGATGAACGCCGCGCTCGAAGCCCGTGCCGACGCCCTGCTGCAAGAACTGCTGCAGGGCAAGCCTGCCCGCGCCCAGCGCAAGCCTATCCTGCTGCACGCACACGACTGGCTCGTCCATCCCGCCGCCAAAGCCCTCAAACATCGTTATAAAATCCCGCTCATTGCGACCATTCACGCCACTGAGTACGGCAGGCACGGCGGAATCCACTCCGACCTCTCCCGCGCCATCAATCACCTCGAGTGGGAACTCAGCTATGAAGCGTGGCGCGTGATAGTGTGCAGCGATTTTATGCGCGGCGAAGTGATCCACGCGCTGAACACGCCATACGATAAAATCACGGTCATTCCCAACGGGGTCCGCGCCGAGAAGTTCCATTTTGAGTTCCCAGAAAAAGAGCGCGTGGCGTTCCGCGCACGCTTTGCCCAGCCAGAGCAGCCCCTGCTCTTTTTCGTGGGGCGAATGGTGCGTGAAAAGGGCGTTCAAATCCTGCTGCAGGCGTTGCCGATAATCCGAGCGGAGCTGCCCAGCGTGCGCGCCGTAATCGTGGGCGGCGGCTATCGGGCACACTTGGAAGAGTTCGTGCGATTCTGTCATCTGACCGACGCGGTGCAATTCACTGGATTCATTCCCGACGCGGATCTGCTTCGGCTCTACCGCGTCGTGGATGTGGCGGTCTATCCCAGCCTTTATGAACCGTTCGGTATCGTCGCGCTGGAGGCGATGGCTGCAGGTACACCCGTGGTGGTGTCCGACGCAGGTGGTCTCAAAGAGGTGGTACGCCATGAAGAGACGGGGATTGTGACCTGGGCAGGCAACCCAGAAAGCCTCGCGTGGGGCGTGCTGCGCGTGCTACAAGACCCCATCGCCACGCGCCGTCGCGTCCAAAACGCCCTCGAGTCTGTGCAGCGCGAGTTCAACTGGGCACGGATTGCCCAGCAGACTATCCAAGTGTACCAGCGGGTGTGGGACGAGTTTCGCGCCACGAATTGGTAAGGCGTACGCAAAGCCCGTTTGGAGACACCTCCACACGCCACCTCTGGTGCGACGCCATCTGACGCCGCACCTACCAGACTGCATACGGACAAAAACATGCATGCCATGCGCTTCGCTGGGACCTTGATACCCCAGCGGGACGCGATTGTAAAAAAAAAGCCCCCCGAGGCGGAGGTCAGACGCCCCGAGGGGCAAGTTAGGCAGGCAGATAGGCTGTTTGCGTCTGTTGAAACCCGATTTTTGAAATGTCGTTGCCCTGCAAGGGGCACTTTGTCAGGTGTTGGATTTTTAATAAACTTTTCAATCCCTCTGCGCCCTACTTCTACTATAGTTATAATGCATGGGAGTCCCCTTCGTCCACAAAAAAGGGGACTCTATGAGTGCAGTAAAACGGGGATTTCGAGGCGTGGAGCAAATTGTTTCTATCGTCGGCGTCGCTGGAGGGAGAGGTTACACTGCTTGATTTGCGGGTAGGGCTTCGCGTGTAGTCGCTCGCGGATCTGGCTGGCATGGTGGAACAAAACGCTTGCCTCATGATAGTGCGTCTGGGAGAAGTGGACACGCGCAAGCACTTCCAAGGTGCGCGCAACGCCGTAGAGGTTTCCGTAGTCCTGACGAATTGTCAGCGCGTGGTTCAGGTAGCGTTCTGCCTCATCGAGACGCCCTTCATGCCAAGCGAGCC
>CALAMM010000179.1 GCA_937925775.1 uncultured Fimbriimonadales bacterium | reverse complement strand
GCGGGCGATATGTCAAAGTTTTCGCGCGATGCTGGCGGTCAGTGCGCTGTTGGGGTTTGTTAGTCTGGCGGCGGGGTTTCTGGTCGCGCTATGGCAGCCGATACCGCCAGGCGCGGCGGTCGCGCTCGTTGCGGCGGGGGTGTTCGTGCTGATTGCACTGCTGAAACCTGCAGAAGGAGTCGCCGTCTGATGCGCTGGCTACCCGCTGTACTGTGGGGGGCTATGCTCCTCTTGATTTTCTACTTCTCATCGCAAGCGGGCAGCCCCGAAAACTCGGCAGGGTGGATCCGCGCGTTGCTTGCACGGTTTGCTCCGACGCTTGCCGAACAGATTACGGAGGCGCAGCTGCACCTGCTCAACTACATTTTCCGCAAGACGGGGCACGGCACAGGCTACTTTTTGCTCACGCTGCTGGGCTACTGGGCGTTTCGGGGCAGGTTCGGGATGGAGGGGGTGCGCGCCCTGCGCTGGGCGAGCGCGACCAGCCTGCTCCGCGCCGTTATAGACGAAATTCACCAAGCGTTCGTGCCCGGACGCACTGGGACGCCCGTCGATGTGTTGATCGACGCCGTTGGGATTACGCTCGCTGCTTGGCTAATACGCCGTCGCTCACTTCGTCATTCGCAGTAGCGCCTCACGGTAGCGCGCCGCCGTCTGATCGACGATTTCTTGGGGCAAGGGGGGTGCAGGCGGCTGCTTGTTCCAGCCGATCGATTCTAAGTAGTCGCGCACGAACTGCTTGTCAAAGCTTGGCTGCGGCTTGCCTGGCTCATAGCGGGCGGCGTCCCAGAAGCGCGAAGAGTCGGGCGTAAGCACCTCGTCGATAAGCAGAATCTGCCCCTGCGCGTCGCTCCCGAACTCGAACTTGGTGTCGGCAAGCAGGATTCCGCGCGTGCGGGCATAAGCGTGTGCTTCCCGATAGAGGCGTAGCGTGTAATCACGCAGTAGCGAGGCGTTCTCCGTGCCAATCAGCGCACACGCCTGCTCAAAACTGATAGTCTCATCGTGCCCTGTGTGGGCTTTTGTGGCGGGCGTGAAGATAGGTTCGGGGAGCGCGTCAGCCTCGCGCAGGCGCGGTGGCAGGACAACGCCATACAGGGAGACAGGCGCGTCGGCACTTTCACCCCCAGCAGCGCGATAGTCTTTCCAGAGCGAACCTGCGAGATAGCCCCGCGCCACGCACTCGATTGGGAACGGCGCGGCACGCTTGACCAGCATGCTCCGTCCTTCCAACTGAGACCGATAGGTATCGGGCGCGGACACGCCCGCCCGCCTGAGCGCAACGCGAATGTCCGCCCACTCCGCGCTGATGAGATGGTGGGGCATCCACGCCTCGAACTTGCGGAACCAGAAGACGCTCAGCTGCGTCAGCACGCGCCCCTTGTCGGGAATCGGCGTGGGCAACACCACATCGAACGCCGAGAGCCGATCGGTGGCAATCATCAGCAGGCAGTCACCCAGGTCGTAGGTGTCGCGCACTTTGCCCCGCGCGTACAGCGGCAGCGGTAGGCTCGTCTCAAAGAGCGGCGGCATCAGCATTGATTATACCAGTCGGATCGAGGCTGCAGCAGTGCGCGGAGCTGTTTGGCATCCTCATGCTGCAGGGCTTGCTGGACGGCTCGCAACCGCTCGATGAGCGCGTCCAGCCACTCGACGGTCGCCTCACGGTTGAGCAGGAGCAGGTCGGTCCATAGAGCAGGGTCACTTTGCGCCACGCGCGTGGCAGACCTCCAGCTGCCGCCCCCTTGCATCTGCGTGGGGTTCTCCTTGTGGAGCGCTGCCAAGCTGAACGCGAGGCAGTGGGGCACGAAGCTGAGCAGGGCGAACTCGTGGTCGTGCTGCACCGCGTCCATGCGCATCGGGATGGCTCGCACTGCGCGAATCAAGTGTTCTACCTGTGCGATGGCGTCGGCGTCGGTATCGGGCGTGGGGGTGAGAACCCACGGCGCACCCTGAAACAGGTCGGCGCGCGCCGCCTGATAGCCGTGCCGCTCTGTACCCGCAATCGGATGACCGCCCACGAAACGGTTGGAGTAGGGCAGGTACTGCTGCGCCCACGCGAGAACGGGCTGTTTAACGCTGACGACATCGGTCATCACGGTTTCGGGGCGTAGGTGCGGCGCAAGATGCTGAAACAGTTCGGGCACGGCACGCGGGGGCGTTGCGACGACAATCATATCGGCGTTCGCACACGCCTCGATGGAATCGCAAGGTTCGTCTATCGCGCCCGACTCAAGCGCGCCCTGCACAGCGTCAGCGTCCACATCGTAGCCGACGACACGGTCACCCAGCGCGGCATGCTGGTATGCCAGCCCTATCGATGCACCGATTCCGCCTAAGCCGATAATCGCAATCTGCATGATGCATGTCTCTCGTGCGAGGAGACGCCGACACTATCCACAAGGTGTGGCGACACTCCTGTCGTCGCGCGGTTCGTCCATACGGAGGGCAACATCCAGACAGGCGTCGCCCCCGTACAGGTTCGTCGGCGGGACGCCGATGCTACGACGAACGCGCCTTTTTCTCCAACTCCTCGATGCGCTTGGCAAGCTCGGGCAGCTTGTAAAGATATGCCAGCACTTGAAGCCATTCTCGGTGGGGGATGGCGGGCGTGCCCCAGTAGACACCGTTCGCAGGCAAGTTCTTGGAGACACCGCCCTGCGCCCCAACGACCACATTGTCGCCCAGATGCACATGGTCTTTCACGCCCACTTGCCCTGCCAGAATCACATGGTTGCCCAGCGTGGAGCTGCCCGCGATCCCGACTTGCGACACGAGTAAGCAGTGTTCGCCAATCCGCACATTATGAGCGATTTGCACGAGGTTGTCGATTTTCGTGCCTTTGCCGATGCGCGTCTCGCCCGTTGTTGCGCGGTCGATGGTCGTGTTGCAGCCGATTTCCACATCGTCTTCGATGACCACGCGCCCGATTTGGGGGATTTTGTGGTGTGCGCCCTCGTGTTGCACATAGCCGTAGCCGTCGCCGCCAATCACTGCGCCAGGGTGGATGAGGACGCGCCTGCCTATCCGCACGCGCGGCATGACCGTGACATGGGGGTAGAGGATACAGTCATCGCCGATTTCGGTGTCATCGCCAATATAGCAGAAGGGATAGATTCTGACGCGATGTCCGATTTTTACGCGCTTGCCCACCACGACATAGGGCATTAGGCTTACCTCATCGCCGAGTTCGCACTCTGCGCCAATAATCGCCGTTGGGTGGATGCCCGGTTCAGGCATTTCAAATGGGCTGTAGAGGGCAAGGATTTTCGCCCAAGCGAGGCGCGGCACGGGATGGAGCAGGAACGATTTCCCCGTCTCGGTCGGGATGGTCAGGTTCGGTTTGGTGAGGATCGCGGCGGCGGGCGAGGCGAGGGCGTCTTGCAGGCGGCGGGCGTCCTCCGCGAAGGTTAGCCCCCCTGCAGGCACCTCCTCGACGCCTCCCACCGCCGTGATAATCAACTCCGAGTCGCCACGCGCCACGCCCTGCACCAGTTCTGCCAGCTGCGCCAGTTTATAGGTTGCCATCAGAGCATATGATACCGCGTGCGCACCCCTACTCCTCCAAAAAAATGCCTGACTGCCGATAATCCCTATAGGAGTGGAACCTCCCTGCGCGCGGACGCGCCTAAAGAGCAGACACACGGAATCGGGTACAATACGGGTATCTAACCTATGACCGCGCGGAGGACTATCGGATGAAGAAGATTCTTGTTGTGGACGACGAACGGCACATCGTGCGCCTGATCCAAGTGAACTTGGAGCGACAGGGCTACCATGTGGTTACGGCGCACGACGGGAAAGAGGCGCTGGAGAAGGTCGCCTCCGAAAAACCCGACCTGGTGGTACTCGATGTGATGATGCCCTACATGGACGGCTTCGAGGTCTTGCGCAACTTGCGTCGCAATCCCGAGACCGCCGAGCTGCCCGTGATTATGCTCACCGCGAAAGCCCAAGATCAGGATGTCTTTCGCGGCTGGCAGGAGGGCGTTGATATGTACCTCACCAAGCCGTTCAATCCGCAGGAGCTGATTACCTTTGTGAAGCGTATCTTTCGCTCGCGTGAGATGGGCGAAGATGGTGAAGGTCGCTATGAACTCTAACAACACGGTTCGTTGCCATTACAGCTGGCTGATTGGCGCGGCGTTGGTTACTGCGACCGTGACGGCGGTGGCGATTCTCCGCAAGCTGCAGGAGCGGCAGGCGCAGCCAGAGTTTCGGGCGGAGCGCGCCTACCAGCGCGGCGTCAAGCAAGTTCAGGCAGTCGAGGAGCGCATTCCCCGCTGGCTGGCGGAGCGCAGCTAACCCACTCTTTAGCAGGGCGACGCGATGGCTGGGGCGCGCATCGCTCGCCCTACTGTCCGCCCTGGAGGCAAAATGACCGTTTCCGTCGTAGTCGGCGCCCAGTGGGGCGATGAAGCGAAAGGCAAGATAGTCGATTTACTGGCGCAACGCGCTCGGTATGTCGTGCGCTACGCGGGTGGCAGCAACGCGGGGCACACAGTCTGCATCAACGGCACGACCTACAAGTTCCACCTTATCCCCTCAGGCGTGCTGCATCCGCATGTCACCGCCGTGATTGCCGACGGCGTCGTAATCGATTTGCGGGCATTCACTACAGAAGCGGCTGTGCTGCGCGAACAGGGCGTTGATCTATCGCGTCTCCGCATCGGGCTGGGCGTCCACCTGACTATGCCTTATCATCGCCTGCTGGACGAACTGGAGGAGGCGCAACTCGAAGGACGCCTCGGCACCACTAAGCGTGGGATTGGACCGACCTACGCCGACAAAGCGTGGCGCATCGGCGTGCGCGTTGCCGACCTGCTGGAGCGCGACCGCCTCGCCCAACGCCTCCAGCGCGTGCTCCAGCGACGCAACCCCACCCTCCAGCGCGTTTACGGCGTGAAACCCCTCAACGCCGACGAACTCATCGCCGAGTTCAGCCAATACGCCGAGCAGATTCGCGACTATGTGTGCGATGTACCGCACCTGCTCATGAATGCTGCCGAGCAGGGCGAGCCCATCCTTTTGGAGGGCGCACAGGGCACGCTACTTGACTTAGACTACGGCACTTACCCCTATGTCACTTCCTCGCACCCGGTGGCGGCGGGCGCGTGCTTGGGCACGGGAATCGCCCCGAACCGCCTGACCGACATCTGGGGCGTGGCGAAAGCATACACGACGCGCGTCGGCGAGGGACCGTTCCCCACAGAGCTGGAAGACGAGACGGGCGAGCGCATCCGCAATCGCGGGCGCGAGTACGGCACGACCACAGGCAGAGCGCGGCGCGTCGGCTGGCTCGACCTGGTCGCCCTGCGCTACGCGGCGCGCGTGAACGGCTTCACTGCGCTCGCCCTGACGCTGCTCGATGTGCTTTCGGGCTTGCCCCAACTCAAGGTGTGTGTGGCGTATCGCTATCGGGGCAGAGAAACTCGCGAGTTCATCGCGGATGCGCCCGCGCTCGCGCAGTGCGAACCCGTGTATCACGAGCTGCCCGGCTGGCACGAAGACATCGCCCACTGCCGTACCCTCGACGACCTACCCTCGAACGCGCTCGCCTACCTCAACTTTATCGAGGAGTATGTGCGCGTGCCCATCCGACTGGTCTCCGTCGGCCCAAGTCGCGAGCAGACCATCGGCGAGGTGTAAAGTGAGGTAGGGGCAGATTCGACCTGCAAAAAACCGCCTTGCCCGCCAAAATTACCGATGTGAGCCAAGCAGAGGTGCTGGAGCTGGGCAGGCAAGCGATGCTGGTGGGCTTGCAAGTTGCGATGCCCATCCTGCTCGCCGCGCTTATCGTCGGGCTAATCGTGAGCGTGTTTCAGGCAGTGACGCAGATACAGGAGATGACGCTCCAGTTCGTCCCGAAGATTATCGCGGTCGGGTTGGTCGCGTTGGCTGCGGGCGGCTGGATGCTGACGCAGATGGTGGAGTTCACCAGCCGAGTGTTTGCGAACCTACCGCCCTAAGCAATACTCCGATGAGTTTCGATCTTGAGTGGTTCTGGGCGTTTCTGGTGGCGTTTGTGCGGGCGTCGGGGCTGGCGTTGGTTGCGCCCGTGTTCGGCAGTCGGTTAGTTCCAGCGCCGCTACGGGTGGGCTTGTCGGCGGTCATCGCGCTGGCGCTGGCGCCCCTAATCCAGCCCTACACAGGTACGCCGCCCACGAACTGGGTTCCGCTAATCGCTCGCCTCGCGGGCGAGGCGATTCTCGGACTGCTGATGGGCTACGGAGTGAGCCTGATTGTCGGCGCGGCGGTGATGGCGGGCGAAGTGCTGGACGCGATGATGGGCTTCAACCTGATGCAGGTACTGAACCCCGTCTCCACTTTCCCCACGACGCTGTTGGCGCAGTTCCACTACATGGTGGCGATGACCCTCTTCGCGTTGGTGGATGGGCACCACTGGCTGCTGCTGGCACTGGCGCGGAGTTTTGAGGCTGGGAACGAGCTGGGGAGCCTCAGCGCGTGGTCGGACGCGAGTCTGGGCATGGCGGTGCGGCTGGGTGGTGAGGTGCTGATGCTCTGTCTCCAGATTGCCGCGCCGGCGGCAGGGGTGCTTCTGGTGGTCGACAGCGCGATGGCGGCGGTCTCCCGCGCCGTACCGCAGATCCCAGTATGGTTGATTGGCATGCCTGCCAAAATCGCTGTAGGCATGGTCGCGCTCGGCGCAAGCCTGCCCGGATTGCTGGGGATTAGCATCCGCATGACAGACCTGAGCGTGCGTTATCTGGAGCAGCTGTTGCGCGTGCTGGGGCTATAACTCGAAGCTCTCGCCAAAATAATATTTTCGTGCGAGCGGGTCGGCGATTACTTCTTCGGGCGCGCCTTGCGCCACGATGATCCCGTCCGCCAGAATGTAGCTGCGGTCGGTGATGCGCAGGGTGGCGCTCACATTGTGGTCGGTAATCAGCACGCCGATATGGCGCTGGCGCAAGCCGAGAATAATCTCTTGCAGCTCCTCGATGGTTTTGGGGTCGATGCCGGTGAACGGCTCATCGAGTAGCAGGAAGGCGGGTTGCAGGGCGAGGGCGCGGGCGATTTCCACGCGCCGCCGCTCGCCGCCCGAAAGCGCGTAGCCCTTACTGTGGCGCAGGTGCGCGATGTGGAACTCTTCCATCAGCTGCTCGGCGCGTTCCCGTCGGGTCGCCGTCGGAATCCCCCGCATCTCCATCACCAACAGCAGGTTCTGCTCGACGGTCAGTTGCCGAAAGACGGACGCCTCTTGGGGCAGGTAGCCCAATCCGAGCCGTGCGCGCTGGTACATCGGCAGGCGGGTGATCTCTCGGTCGCCGAGGAACACGCGCCCCCCATGCGGGCGAATCAGTCCCACAATCATATAGAAGGTGGTGGTTTTGCCTGCGCCGTTCGGACCGAGCAGCCCGACCACCTCGCCCTGCCCGACTTCCAGCGACACATCGCGCACAACGAGCCGCTTGCGATAAGCGCGTTTCAGGTGCTCCGCGCGAATGGTCATCGCCCCGATTGTACCTCCTGCACCCTCTGGCGCGTCTGCTCGATATCGAGGGCCATCTGGGCAAGGAGCGCGTCCACGCTTTCGAACCACTGCTGCGGGCGCAGGCGTTTCAGGAACTGGAGGGTAATCACGCGCCCGTATAAATCTTGGTCGGGGAAATCGATGAGGTATGCTTCCACGCGCCCGCGTGCATGCTCGAACATCGGTGGCTTGCCGACGCTGACCGCGGCGGCGTAGCTTGCTGCCTCGCGCCCGCGCGAGTCAGGGAGATGGAGGTAAGCGCGGCAAGCGTACACCCCCTCCAGCGGCGTGATGAGCGGTTCTATGGGGACGAGGTTCGCCGTCGGATATCCAAAGCCGCGCCCGCGCCCATCGCCGCGCGTTGCCACGCCCGCCCACTGAAGCGGTTCGCCCAGCAGCGCGTTCGCCCGCTCCAGCTGACCTGCATGCACTAACTCACGAATGCGCGTGGAGGAAATCCGCTCGCCCCATTCGTCGACGACACCCTCGACCGCGATGACCTCGAGCTGTCCCACGCTGCGCAGGGTCTCAATATCGCCCGTGCGTCCGTGCCCGAAGCGAAAGTCGTCGCCCACCACCACGGCGCAGGCGTTCAGGTCGCGCTTCAGGACCTGCTCGATAAACGCTTCGGGCGTAAGTTGCGCGAAGTCGGCGGTGAACGGCTGGATGATTACGCAGTCGATGCCCTGCTGGAGCAGTCGCTCCACGCGGTGGGCGAGCGGGCAGAGCATTGGGGGGCGATGGCGAGGCGCAAGGACAGCAGTAGGGTGCGGGTCGAAGGTCAACGCCACAGCGGGCACGCCCTGCGCCTGCGCCCAGCGCGTAGCCTCGCGAACCAGCGCGATATGTCCCCGATGCACGCCATCGAAGACGCCCACCGTCACCACGCAACCATCGGGGAACGCGCCCCGCAAGCCCTCCACGCCTATTGTCCAGCTCATCCTTGAATCACCCGCACTGGGCGCAATAGAGGTGGCAGCCAGCGCGCAATCAACGCCACCTTGCCCTCGGAGTCCAATACCACCACATGTCCCCCCGGCGTCCACAGCGGATGCTCCGCCTGCACATAGTTGCCGTGCCGAAGGCGTTCCAGCACGGCGGGCGTGGGCGACCACTGGGGCAGGTGCGCGAGGGCGTCCGCAGGCGCAATGAGCCGCTCCTGCAACGCATCGGCGTCAGGCAGCTCCTCCAGCGTGCAGGCGTTTTCGAGGCGGAAGTTGCCCACCGCCGTGCGGGTCAGCTGCTTCAGGTGCGCTCCGACCCCCAGCGCGTCGCCGATGTCCGACGCCAGCGTGCGCACATAGGTCCCCTTCGAGCATTCCACTTCGAACTCAGCTGTCGGATAGTCACCCCCCTGAAATCCGAGGATCTCCAGTTTGTAAATCGTCACGGGGCGTGGTTCGCGCGGCACTTCCTTACCTTGCCTTGCGAGTTCATGCAGCTTTTTACCTTCCAGGCGCAGGGCGGAGAACATCGGGGGGATTTGCATGATGCGCCCTTTGAACCGTTCAGCGGTCGTGCGCACCTGTTCTTCGGTCAGGTGGGGTGCTGGTTTCTGGTAGAAAATCTCGCCTTCGGCGTCCTGCGTGTTGGTGCGAATCCCGAACTGAATGACCCCGCGGTAGGCTTTGGGGAGTTCCTGCAGGTAGGGCGAGAGGCGCGTGGCGCGCCCAAGCAGGCAGACCAGTACCCCCGTCGCCATCGGATCTAGTGTACCCGCGTGTCCGACCTCTTTCTGCCCCGCCACACGGCGCAGATGTTCAATCACATCGTGCGAGGTCGCTCCCCCAGGTTTATTTACAACGACGACGCCATCCATCGTTGTGCCTCGCGCACTAAAATCGCTTCTGCTTCCGCGATGCTGGTCTCTAAGGTGCAGCCGGCGGCGTTTTCGTGTCCGCCCCCGCCGAACTGCTGCGCCAGATGCGCCACATTCACCTTGCCCCGACTGCGCAGGCTCACGCGCACCTTGCCGTTCGGCGACTCGCGTAGCATCATCGCCAGCTCGACCCCGCGCACCGACCGCACGAAGTTGACGATGCCCTCAGTCTCCTCTTCGTGGGCGTGCGATTCTTCGAACGCGCGACGGGGGATGGTAATCCACGCGATTTTGCCGTCGGGCGTGCGCTGGAGGGTGGAAAGCGCAAGACCGAGCAGCTTCACCGCCGAGAAGGAGCGCGTTTCGAACACCTGCTCGCTGATGGCGCTTAGACTCGCCCCTGCCTGCTGTAGCGCAGCGGCGATACGCAAGGTGCGCGGCGTGGTATTAGGAAACTTGAACGAGAAAGTGTCCGTTACGATACCTGTAAGCAAGCAGGTCGCAATTTCGGGGGTAATGCACACGCGCATCGCCCGTAGGAGACGATAAACCAGTTCTGCCGTCGCCGCCGCCTCAGTGTCCACAATCCGCACATCGGCGAACGGCTCCAGCGGCATGTGGTGATCAACTTGCAGGATTTTTCGCGCGGCGCGTGCCAACGCCTCGTGCTTGCCCGCACGGCTGAGCTGGCTCTGGTCTACCACAATGGCTAAGTCGTAGGTGGTCTGCTGGGGATGTTCGAGTAGGATGGTGTGCCAATCGGGCAAGAATCGGTAAATTTCGGGCACGGGGTCGTGGCTGACCACGGTCACAACGGGCTTCCCCATCTGTTTGAGGGCGTGATACAACCCCAACGCGCTGCCCAGCGCGTCCCCGTCCGGGTGCAAATGAGGAACAATTAGCAACGACTCCGCCTCACACAGGAGCTGGGCGGCACGCTTGAACGAGTCTCTGGAACGCATTTCGCGCCGAATTGTACCCGAAGTCGGGAACTTTTCGGCGCGATTCTGCGTCTATATAGGTAGCAAGCAACTACACACCTCTCTTGGGGGCGGCAGGTTTTGCTCTCCTTTGCCTGTCGTCCCCTTTTTTCACAGCATAGATACGCCGCTCCTGCCGCGATTCCTGCCACTTTAAGCGAAAAACTGGGGGAAATTCGGGGCATTTAGGGTGGGCACAATTTATGGCGTCGCGTCCCCACCGCCGACGAAACACCCAAACCCGTAGCGTCGGCGTTTTTCGTCAGCGAGACGCTGACGCTACGCACCCTCCAGCGTCGCAACATCGCCGCCCCTGCCGACGATACACCAAACCTTCGTAGCCTCGGCGTCCCCGCCGACGAAACACGCTTGGACAGGAATGTCCAAGC
>CALAMM010000178.1 GCA_937925775.1 uncultured Fimbriimonadales bacterium | reverse complement strand
GTTGGCGAACCGCTTGGAGGGCGTGGCGAACTATCGCGTGGCGGTGAAAGAGCAGGGCGATCGGATTATCTGGCTCCACAAAGTGTTGCCCGGCGGCACGGATCGCAGCTACGGCGTGCATGTGGCGCGGATGGCGGGCGTGCCGCCTGAAGTGGTGCAGCGCGCGGAGCAAATCCTACGCGAGTTCGAAAAGCGCGGCGTGCAAGGCGCAATAACGCCTCCCAGCACCGACGCCCCCACGGTGCGCACCAAAAAACTCCAACTCACCCTCTTTGAAGCCGCCGAGCATCCCGTGCTGGAAGCCCTGCGCGAACTCGATATCACCGCGCTCACGCCCGTCGAAGCACTGGTGAAACTGGAAGAGCTGAAACGACAACTGAATCGGTGACCGACAATGCGACGACAAGGCTACGAGGCACAGTGGAAACAGTTCATCACAGTGTTCTTCCCCGAACTCCTCTTGCTGCTCCATCCTGAGCTGCACGCGATGATCGACTGGTCGCGCGGCTACGAGTTCCTGGAGCAAGAGCTGCTGAGCATCCTGCCCGACAGCCGTACAGGCGTGCGCGTCGTCGACAAACTCGTGCGCGTCTACCTCAAAAATGGCGCCGAGCAGTGGATTCTCATCCATATCGAAATTCAGTCCACCCCACAGGGCGAGTTTGCAGAGCGCGTCTACATCTACAACACGCTGGCTTGGCTCAACTATCGGCGCGAGGTGGTGAGCATCGCACTGCTAACCGACAAAGACCCCAACTGGCGTCCTAACCGCTACGAGCGGGGACTTGCGGGATGTCGCACGCAGTTCGAGTTTGTGGCGTGCAAGTTGATAGACTTCGACGAGGCGCACCTGCGCGCGGCAGCGCCGAGCAACCCCGCGGCGTTGATGCTGTTGGCGTTTCGTCGGGCGATGGAGTCGGCGACGCCTGAGGTGCTGTTTCAAGCACGGGTGGAACTAACACGGTTGGCGTTGGAGTTGGGGTATACTCGGGAGCAGGTTCGTGAAATTTTGCGGTTATTGGAGTGGGCGATGAAGTTGCCGAAGGAACTGGAGCGCGAGTATCGTCGGATTTTGGCGCGGATTAAGCGCGAAGAGCGCACGCCGTACTTGGCGTCGTTTGAGCGGGAGGCGATACGGCAGGGTCTGCGCGAGGGGTATGAGGAAGGCAAGCAGGAAGGCTATGAGGAAGGCAAGCAGGACGGGCTGCAGCAAGGCTTGCTTCAAATCCTCGCCGATCGCTACGGCGCGGTGCCTGTAGACCTCCAAGCGAAAATCGCTCAAGTGCGCAACCCCGAACTCATCCTGCGCCTCTACACAGAAGCAATCCGCGCTGCCGACCTGCAAACCTTCGAGCAAGCTCTGGACCAGCACCGCGCTGCAAGTGAGTCGGCAGAGTAGAATCCACCTGACTGGTGTGTAGGGTACAATCTGTTGTGATAGGGAGGATACCCTGCGCAACAGTTGGGTGAGACCATGCCAAACTCGAAGCGGAACAGCAGTAAACGCAAGACCAGCGGGCGGCGGATTTCGGAACCGCCCAAAGAGCGTTCGCAGCAGTTTTATGACCGTGTCGCGCTGGCGCTGGTGCTGCTGGGGCTGGTTGCGCTGGTGAGCTTGACCGTTCCCAACAGCGGGGTGCTGGGCGCGTCGTTGCGCGACGGGCTGAAACTGCTCTTTGGAAACGGCGCGTTCCTGCTTCCTGGGGTGCTTTGGCTTGCGGCGGGTGCGCTGGTGTTCGGCTACGGCAGGCTCGCGCTGCCCGAAGTCATCGGCGGCGGCGTCATCGTTTTCCTTACCCTGCTGGGCTGGATGGCGAAGCCGCACGCATCGGGCGACTGGTTCCACGCCGACACGCTCAGACACACTGGAGGCTATCTCGGCGCGGTACTGGGCTACATGCTCACACTGGCGCTGGGGCAGGGGCGCAATGTGGTGCTTAGCGTGTTCGGAGTGCTGGGTCTGCTGATGATGTTCAACCTGCCGTTGGCGAGTGTGTTTCGCGGGCTGGCGAAGGCGCTTCTTATGGGCTGGCGTGGGACTGCCACCGCCTCCAAAGCCGTCGCCACAGTCGCCACAGAGACCGCAAGCAAGGCGGCTGTGACGGTCAGGCGCAGGTCGGAGCCACGCGCAACGCGCACGCCCACGACCGCAACCCCGCGTAGCAGCGCTCCCGAACCGAAACCCGCCGCCATCGCCCCAAATCAGGGAAATAATCCCCCAAGCGAGCAGCCGACGGAGAAATCCGACAGGCGTCCAGAAACCCTGCCCGTGCCCGTTGCTTCAGGCAACTATACCCTGCCCCCACTCTCTCTGCTCAAAGAGCCGCCTAACCCGCCCAAGCGCAACCAAGCAGAAATCCGAGAGAAAATCGCCAAACTGGAAGAGACCCTGCAGGACTTCGGCATCGAAGCGACGGTATCGGAAGTCGCCCACGGACCGACCGTCACCCGCTACGAGATTCAACTCGCTCCGGGCATCAAGGTCAATCGGGTGGTGAACTTGGCGGACAACCTCGCGATGTCGCTCGCCGCGATTGCCGTGCGGGTGGAAGCCCCCATTCCGGGCAAGAGCGCTATCGGTGTGGAAGTGCCCAACGACCATCCGCAGATTGTCACGCTTCGCGAGGTGATGGAGAACAGCGAATTCTGGAATGCGCCGAGCCTGCTGACGGTCGCACTCGGCAAAGATGTGGCGGGAACCCCCAAATATGCCGATTTGACACGCATGCCTCACTTGCTGATTGGCGGCGCGACGAACTCTGGCAAGAGCATGTGCTTGCTCTCGATGATTACCTGCCTGCTCTTCCGTGCCACGCCGCGCGAGCTCCGCTTCGTGATGATTGACCCCAAGCGCGTGGAGCTGACCACCTTCGACGGCATCCCGCACCTGATGTGCCCTGTGGTGCGCGATGTCAAGCTCGCCGCGGGCGCGCTGCGCTCCGTGCTGAAAGAGATGGACAGGCGCTACGACCTCTTCGCAAATACAGGCGTGCGCAATATTCAAGGCTACAACGAGCGCGTCCCCGAAGATGAACGCCTGCCCTATGTGGTGGTTGTTATCGATGAGCTGGCAGACCTGATGATGCAGGCGGCGTCGGAAGTGGAGACTTCGATTGCGCGGTTGGCGCAGCTCGCCCGCGCTACGGGTATCCACCTCGTCATCGCCACGCAACGCCCCTCCGTCGATGTCATCACGGGCACCATCAAGGCAAACATCGCCAGCCGAATCGCGTTCGCGGTCTCCAGCCAGGTCGACAGCCGCACGATTCTGGACATGGTGGGCGCGGAACGGCTCTTGGGGCGCGGCGACATGCTCTACCTACCGATTGACGCCTCCAAACCCACGCGCATTCAAGGCTGTTTCGTGACCGAAGCCGAGATCGAGGCGGTTGCTGACTACTGGCGGGCGCAGGAGGCTCCTGTGTACCTGCTCAACCCGATGGAGTTTGACGCGCCTGCAGGGGGCGACTTCCACGACGATGAGGAAGAAGACGAGCTCTACCCTGCCGCCGTGCGCCTTGTGGTCTCGCACGGACAGGCGTCGACTTCAATGCTCCAGCGTCGGTTCAAAATCGGTTATGGGCGCGCGGCGCGCCTGCTGGACCTGATGGAGCGACGCGGGATCGTGGGACCCTTAGATGGCGCAAAGCCTCGCCAAGTGCTGGTCACCCGCGCTGAAGCCGAGCAGATGCTACGCCAGTACGAGCAATCATAACCCCACCGATGAAACTCTTCAGCCCCTCCCCGCGCCGCGAGAATGGCGCGAGGAGGGGTGGGAGGTGAGTGGGAGGTGCAGCAAGCCGTCAGTTGCCATCCACGCGATAGATGTCCAGCCGATCCGTGCCAATCGTGCTATGCACGATGAACAGGTACTGCGCCTGCGGGCTCGAACCGAAGTTGAACAGCACGGTCAGCAGGTCGGCATCGTCCACCACGCCGTCGCTGTTCACATCCACCGCCGCGTTGCTGGAGCCGAACTCGAACAGAATCGCCAACAGGTCCGCGTCGTCCACCACGCCGTCCAAATT
>CALAMM010000177.1 GCA_937925775.1 uncultured Fimbriimonadales bacterium | reverse complement strand
AAGCTTTACGAGGAGTATTACACGCACACTCACGCGACGCCGCCTGCCTATGAGCAGTTGGGCTGGGCGGGCAAGCTGCGCCGCATGCTGGGCAACGGCTATCGGAACTATCGGTTCGGCATGCGCGAGCGTCCTGCAAGTGTGCTGGGCGTCGTGGCTGCGATGCTGATGCCCGACTATCGCGCCCTGCTGGACGCAGGCGGACGCCACCTGCCCAAGCGACCGAAAGGCAAACTGCTCGATGTCGGCTGCGGCAACGGCGACTTTCTGGAGTTCGCCCAGCGCGCAGGCTGGCGCGCTCTCGGCGTCGAACCCGACCCTAAAGCCGTCGAGACCGCACGCGCACGCGGACTCACCGTGCATCTGGGCGGATTGGAGGTGTTGGAGGGCAAGCGCGAGGCGTTCGACGGCATCACGATGAACCATGTGATTGAGCATGTGCATTACCCGCGCGCGACGCTGCAGGCGTGCCATCGCTTGCTCAAGCCAGGCGGCTGGCTCTGGATTGAGACGCCGAACTTGGACGCGCAGGGGCACGCCCGCTACCGCGAGAATTGGGTCGGGCTGGACATCCCGCGCCACTTGGTGGTGTTCACCTATCGTTCGCTGACACACCTGCTCCGCGAGGTGGGCTTCGCGCGGATTGAGCAGTTGCCGTACTATCCGCTGTGCGAGCGCGTATATGCGATGAGTCGCGCGATAGCGACAGGCGCGTCGCCCCACCATCCGCCGCCACTCCCCCACGAAGAGCGTATCCTCGCGCAGCAGGCAGAGGTGGACGCCCGACGACGCCCCGAAATCCGCGAGTTCGTGATGGTCAGGGCATGGAAAGCGAGCTGAATCGGGTACACTAACCATGCTATGGCTCGCAAGCGGGGGACGGTACTGCTCGCGATGAGTGGGGGCGTGGATAGTTCGGTGGCGGCGGCGATCCTGATGAAGCGCGGCTATGAGGTCGTCGGCGTCACGATGCAAATCTGGCAGGAGTCGCACCCTGACCCCCGACACGGGGGCTGCTGCTCGCTCGGCGCGGTCGAGGACGCACGGCGCGTGGCACGCAGGCTGGGCATCCCCCACTATGTGCTGAACTTCCGCCGTGTCTTCGCCGACACCGTAATCCGCAACTTTATCCACGAGTACCGACGCGGACGCACGCCGAACCCCTGCGTCCAGTGCAACCGCTTCGTGAAGTTCGACGCGCTGCTACGCAAGGCGGACGAGCTGGGGTGCGACTATATCGCCACAGGCCACTACGCCCGCACGCGCTACAACCCCCACACAGGGCGGTACAACCTGCTCCGCGCCGTGAACAAGGAGAAGGATCAGTCCTATGTGCTGTATATGTTGAACCAAGAGCAGCTGCGCCGTGTGATCTTTCCACTGGGCAACATGCCAAGCAAGACCGAGACGCGCCGACTCGCTGCCGAGCTGGGGCTGTGGACGGCGAACAAACCCGACAGTCAGGAAATCTGCTTCGCAGCGCATGCTGGGGGCTACCCCCAGTTCCTGCGGGAAGTCATGCCCGACGCATTCCAGCCTGGCGAGATTCGCGACACGACAGGACGCGTGCTGGGGATGCACCACGGCATCGCGCTCTACACCATCGGGCAGCGCAGACGACTGGGCATCAACACCAACGGCAAGCCGATGTTCGTGCTGCGCATCCTGCCCGACGAGAACGCGATTATCGTGGGGGACGAGTCCGAGCTGTATGAACGCGAAATGACGGTCGGCGAAATGGAGTGGAGCAGCATCCCCTACTTAGACAAACCCCTGCGGGTCATGGCGAAAATTCGGTATAATGCCCCCATGGCACGGGCAACGCTGTATCCGCTGGAGGAGCCGACGCGCGTGCGCGTGGTGTTCGACGAACCCGTGCGAGCGATTACGCCAGGGCAGTTCGGCGTGTTCTATCGGGGCGAGACGGTGGTCGGCGGCGGCGTGATTGAGGCACCCCACCCTGTGCACCCTGACGCGGAGACAACAGACCGCGCGGTCACGCGGGCGCTACAGCTGGTGCAGCCGTTCCTGCTGGAGGGAGCGCAAGGATGAACGACACACTATTGATGGTTCTCATCGCGCTGATGAGCCTCACGCTGCTGGCGTTGGCGTGGGCAGTCATCGGTTTATTGGTCGTGGCAAAACGCGAGCTGCCGAAGCTCCAGCGGCAGATGAGCGAGCTCCAAGGGCGCGTGGCACAGGTGCTGGATGAACTGATCCCCACCGTGCAGCACACAACACTCACGCTGAAAGAAGCCGAACGCGCCCTGCACGAAGCGGCGGAGACCATCGAGAACCTGCATATCGTGAGCGATAACATCCGCCACAAGCTGGAAGTTGCCGACGCCGTCGGCGCGAAAGTGCGCCGCCTGCCCGAAAAGACCGCACGCTGGCTCGGCAGGCTGATGCATCAAGGCTTCCAGCTGGGCGGGCGGCTCATCAGCAACCAGCTCGAGAAGCGTTCCCAACCGAAACGCCCCACCATCTACGACGGCGCACCCCCCAGCAGCTTGGACTTGCCTGCCCAAGCAGACAAACAGGCTACCGCGCTTGGGCATCTTAACAGCGAGGGAATCGCCGGGAACCCTCTCGAGGCCACGAGTGAGAATTCCGCCCCACCAGAGGCGGAACACGCCCCAACAGGGGAGGCAACTACAACACCAGACACAGTACACACCACACACAAGGAGGGATGACCATGCAAAACCATGATGAACGCAGCGGCGTGCTGTATCTACTGGCAGGAATTGGGCTGGGCGTGCTGATTGGCGCAGCGATTGGTCTGCTGTTCGCGCCCAAGTCGGGCGAGGAAATTCGCGGCGACCTTGGGCAGCGCCTGCACGAGCTGAGCGAGAAAGTGCGCGAGTTGAGCCACCAAGTCTACGAGCGCGGTGGCGAGACCGTGCGCAACCTGCGCGAGCGTGTCAGCCGCAAGGCACAAGAGGTCGCTGAAGACATCGCGCCCGACCAAGCCTAAGCCGCTATGTGGCGTGTGATAGGATGGGTAGCGGTCGTCGCCGCTACCCTCTATTTTCTCTACCTCGTTCGGGCGTCGCTGGCGCCTTTTCTGATTGGGGGCGTCATCGCGCTGCTGCTGAACCCGTTCGTGGAAGCCCTCTGTCGCAAAGGCTACTCACGCGGACGCGCCATCCTGAATGTGTTTATGGCGTTCCTGCTCCTGGCGCTGGGAGTGGGGCTAATGCTCGTCCCCACCTTCTACGCCCAATCGCAGGAAATCCTCCAGACCTTCAATCGGAAAGGCAACGGCGACATCACCAAGATTGTCGACCGCTGGGTCAAAGAGGCGCAGGGCTACCTCAAACGCGAAATCCCGAAACGGCGCGAGCTGATTGAACGCAACGCCGAACTGCTCAAACGGCTGGAGCTGCCCACAGAGCCTGACGCGCTGGCACAGGCGCTGACCCAGCGCATTCAGCAACGCGCCAACGAGTTCATCCTCGATAACGCCGCGCTCTACATCAACTCTTTTCTGAACACACTGCTGGGGCTGCTCTCACGCGCGCTGTGGATTATCCTCATCCCCTTGAGCGCGTACTTCTTTCTGCTGGATATGCCCGCCATCCACCGAAGCGTTTTGTTCCTCATTCCCCCGGCGCAGCGTCCCGCTGTGCAGCAATTGATGAGCGAGATCGGTGCGCTCTTTTTCCGCTATATTCGCGGCATCGTCACGGCTTCGCTGACCTACGGTGCGTCGAGCATGCTGTTTTATTGGCTGGCGGGTGCCCCGAACCCTGTGTTGCTCGGCGTGCTGGCAGCGGTGCTGTATCCTATCCCTTATGTAGGGGCGTTCCTCATCGCGCTCAGCTCGTTTGCGTTCACACTGATTTTCGGTCCAGCGCATCCCCTGTTTTTCTTGGTGTCGTTGCCCACCGTGTGGCACGCGGTGGCTGTGGTGGTGGGCGCGATGGTCGTGAACACCCTGTTTGACCTGATGATTACCCCGCGTCTGCTGGGCGGCGCGGTGGGGCTGCGTCCGCTGGGTGCGTTAGTGGCGATTGTGGTCGGCTCGAACTGGGGCATCTGGGGGATGTTGCTTGCCGTGCCCGTGGCTACGACCCTCAAGATTATTATCGAGCGACTGCTCCACTTCTTCTACGGCGAGGCGGAATTTCTGGGGTTGCCTGAACCGCCCGTCGAAGCGAAGGAGCAGTCTGCAAGCGAACCTGGGGAGCCAGCCCATGCCGCGTCGGATTAGAGTTCGGGTCATTCCCCGCTCTGGGCGCAACGAGATTCGTCTCCTGCCCGATGGCAGCTTCGTTGCGAGGGTCACTGCGCCTCCCACCGATGGCGAAGCGAACCGTGCCGTCATCCGCTTACTGGCAGAGTCTCTCGATATCGCGCCCTCGCGCATCCGCCTCGTCGCAGGCGCAAACCACCGACAGAAGGTGTTTGAAGTAACAGATTAGCCGCTTAGGAGCCTTCAGCCCCCCTTGACGCGCGAGGCCGCCAGTGGGTATAATACCTATGTCTAAGGAAGGCGAAGGAGACGCGCATCAGTGGACGAACGGCTGAACGCTATCTGGATTCTCACGCAGACGGGCATCGGAGCGCATGTGCCACCGCCCGTTTTTTCTGTGCTATCGGGCATTGCGGCGCTCGCGCTGCTGATTTTCGCCCTGAGCGCGACACGCAACATGCAAAAACGCCCCGGACGCCTGCAGAACCTCGCCGAAATCATCTACGAATTCTTCGACAACCTTGCCGTGAGTCTGGTGGGCGAGCGCGGACGCAAATATGTGCCCTTAGCAGGCACGATTTTCCTGTTCGTGCTGTTCAGCAACCTGATGGGCTTGATCCCGCCAGGCATCGCCCCCACTGCCAGCCTGAACACCACCATCGCGCTGGCGCTGATAGTGATTGTCTATGTGCAGTACGAAAGCATTCGCGCCAATGGCGTGGTGGGCTATTTCAAACACTTCGCGCGTTGGGGCGAAGTGCCCGTCTTTGTCTCGCCACTGATGTTCATCATCGAGGTCGTCAGCGAGTTGGCAAAGCCCGTCTCGCTCTCTGTGCGTCTGTACGCCAACATGTTTGGCAAGGAGCAGGTAACGATGGCGCTGATTACAGCGCTGGCAGTGCCGCTGTTCAAATCGGCATACATCCCGTTGCCAATCCAGTTTCCTGTGATGATGCTGGGCTTGCTGGTGGCGTTCGTGCAGGCGTTCGTGTTCGCGCTGCTGACGCTGATTTACCTCGCGCTGGCGACCGAGCATGCCGAGCATCACGGCGAGCATGCACACGCACATTAGCGGCTTGAACTTCTGTTTGCGTCGGCGAGACGCCGACGCTGCTACGACGAGATTTCCTCTCGGTAGAGAGGAGACCCTTCGCACGGAAGCGCGGAGGTCATTCCTAAAACAAGGAGGATAGCGAACATGAACTTCGAAGTAGGTACAGGACTGTATCTGATGGGTTTGGCGTTGGCTACTGGCTTGGGCCTGCCGATTGCCGTGATTGGCGCGGCGCTGGGTCAAGGGCGCGCGGCGGCGGGCGCGATGGAAGGCATGGCGCGACAGCCAGAAATCGCGGGGCGTATCCAGACGGGTATGATCCTCGCGCTGGCGTTTATCGAGTCGCTCGTGCTGTTCTCGTTCGTCATCTTCTTCCTGCTGCAGGGACGCCTACCCACCATCGGTCAGTGAGCGATTAGTCGGGGGCGGTAATGCGCTGCCCCCGCAGGAGGTTTTCTAACGATGTCCAACCTTTTGACGCATCTACCGAACCTGCTCGGCGCAGCGGAAGCCAAAGGCGGCAGCGTGCTGGAGCTGCTGGGCATCGACTTCAACATCCTCATTATCCAAATCGTTGGGTTCCTGCTTCTGCTGTGGGTAATGACCAAGTTCTTCTGGAAGCCGCTCAACGCGATGCTCGAATCGCGGCGTCAGGACATCAACGCCACCTACGACAAAATCGAGGCTGACCGCCGCGCGATGGAGCAGCTGCGCAGCGAGTACGAGGCGCGTCTGGCGCAGATTGAAGCGGAGGCGCGCGAGCGCATCCAGCAAGCCGTCGGCGAGGCGCAACAACTGCGCGACCAAATCATCGCCGACGCCCGCCGCCAAGCCGATGAAATCGTCGCCCGCGCCCAAGAACAAGCGAAACTGGAAAGCGAGAAACTGCGCAGCGAACTCCAAACCTATGTCGCCGAACTCACCCTGCGCACGACCGAACGCCTGCTACGCGAGGAGATGACCGACGAACGCCACCGCAGGCTCGTGCAGGAATTTATCCAGACGGCGGAGGTGCGCTAAATGGTCGATATCCGCGTCGCCCGACGGTACGCCCGCGCCCTGTTCGAAGTCGCCCTGAAGCACAACCTGCTCCAGCCTACTGCTGACGACCTCGCAGCACTACGCACTTTGCTGGAGCAGTCGGCGGAGCTGCGCGCTTTCTTCTACAGCCCGCTCATCCCCCGCGACCGCAAAATCCAGCGACTGCGCGAGGCACTCCAAGCACAAGTGCAGCCCCACACCCTGCGCCTGCTGGAGCTGCTCGTCGAGAAACGACGCGAGAAGTTCCTCGAAGCCGTCTGCACCGAGTTCCAAAAGCTCCAAGAAGCACATCAGGGCATCGCACGGGCGACCATCGAATCGGCGGTCCCGCTCAGCGCCGCCGAGCAAGATGCCCTCGTGCAAAAACTCCAGCAAAGCACGGGCAAGCGAATCATCCCGACCTTCGAGGTGAAACCCGACCTTATCGGCGGCGTGCGCGTGCAAATCGGCGACTACCAAATCGACGGAACCTTGCGCGGCGCATTAGACCGCCTGCGCGACCAGATTATGCTCGAAATCGAGCGGCGCGGCGCGCGCGTCGCCAGCACAGAATAAGCGAGGTGCAACTATGGCAATCCGACCCGAAGAGATTACGAGCATCTTAGCGAAGGAAATAGAGACCGCCGACGGCAAGCCCGTCGCCGAGAGCGTCGGCACAATCCTGCAAGTGGGCGACGGCATCGCGCGCGTGTACGGACTGCCCGACGCGATGATGGGCGAACTGCTGGAGTTCCCCCACGAAGTGATGGGCATGGTGCTGAACCTCGAAGAAGACAGCATCGGCGCCATTATCTTAGGCTCCGACGAGGAACTCAAGGAAGGCGACCCTGTCAAACGCACAGGACGCATCGTGGAAGTGCCTGTCGGCAAAGCGTTGCTGGGGCGCGTGGTCGACGCGCTCGGACGACCCCTCGACGGCAAGGGTCCCATCGTCGCCGAAGAGTACCGCCGTATCGAGGTAATCGCGCCCGGCGTGATTACCCGCCAGCCCGTCAAGCAACCCCTGCAGACAGGCATCAAAGCCATCGACGCGATGATCCCCATCGGGCGCGGACAGCGCGAGCTCATCATCGGCGACCGCTCCACCGGCAAAACCGCGATTGTCCTGGACACGATTATCAACCAGAAATACACCCACGAATCGCCCGACGAGAAGCCCGTGTATTGTATCTATGTCGCCATCGGGCAGAAGATGGCGGCGATTGCCCGCTTTGTGGACACGCTGGAACGCTACGGCGCGATGCAGTATACCACCGTGGTGGTGGCGTCTGCGAGCGACCCGAACAGTTTGCAGTATATCGCGCCGTATGCAGGGTGCGCGATGGGCGAATACTACCGCGACAACGGCATGGACGCGCTGGTAGTGTACGACGACCTTTCCAAGCATGCGCAGGCGTATCGCGCCGTGTCGCTCCTGCTGCGCCGTCCGCCAGGGCGCGAGGCCTACCCAGGCGATGTGTTCTACCTCCACTCGCGCCTGCTGGAGCGCGCCGCCAAGATGTCCGACGAGTATGGCGGTGGCTCGCTTACCGCGCTCCCCATCATCGAAACCCAAGCGGGCGATGTGTCAGCCTACATCCCCACGAATGTTATCTCCATCACCGACGGGCAGATTTACCTGGAGCCGAGCCTGTTCTACGCAGGTATCCGCCCCGCGATTAATGTGGGTATCTCGGTCAGCCGCGTGGGCGGCGACGCGCAAATCCGCGCCATGAAACAGGTCGCGGGACGCTTGCGCTTGGATATGGCGCAGTTCCGCGAGGTGCAGGCGTTCGCCCAGTTCGCCTCCGACTTGGATCGCGCCACGCAACTCCAGCTCGCACGCGGACTGCGCCTGCAAGAAATCCTCAAACAACCCCAGTTCACGCCGATGCCCGTCGAGGAGCAGGTGATGATTATCTTCGCCGGCACGCAGGGCTACCTCGACGACATCCCCGTCGAGAAGGTACGAGCGTTCGAGGAAGGCTTCCACCCCTACATGCGCGAGAAGTACCCCGAACTCGGCGAGAAAATTCGGCGCGAGAAGAAACTCGACGAGGAGACCGAGCGCACGCTGCGCGCGGCAATTGAAGAATACAAAGCGAAGTTCGTACAGGAGAACGGGCTGGCATGAGAACCCTGCGCGGTATGCGGGCGCGGATTCGCGCCGCCAAGAGCATCCAGCAGATTACGCGGGCGATGAAGTTGGTCTCCGCCGCGCGCCTACGCCGTGCGCAAGACCGCGTGCTGGCAGCGCGCCCTTACGCCCAGCGCATGCACGAGGTGCTGCAAGAACTCGGACGCGCGGGCGAACTGCCCGACCATCCCCTGCTGCAGCAGCGCGAGCCGCGCACCTACGGCTTCGTGCTGGCGACCTCCGACCGCGGGCTGTGCGGCTCGTATAACATGAACCTCATTCGCACGCTGCAGAACACCCTCCGCGACATGGGTCTCCGCCCAGAGCAAGTAAGGCTCTTCTGTGTCGGGCGACGGGGCTATCAGTTCTTCAGCAAGCGCGGCTACAACATCGCGCTCTACCGCTCGATGCCCACCGCGGGCGCAGGGCTGGAAGATGCCCGCGCCGTCGCCGACGCCGTGCAGGAGATGTTCGTCAGCGGCGCGGTGGATCGCGTCTCCCTCATCTACTCGCAGTTCATCAACCCCGTAACGCAGCGCCCCACCCTCCTGCCCCTGCTGCCCATCGAGCCGCCCGCAGGCGAGGACAACGGCCCAAAATACGACTTCGTGTTCGAGCCGTCGGCGGAGGAGCTGCTCCAACGCCTGCTGCCGCGCTACCTGCTGACCGAAGTGCTGCAGGCGCTGCTGGAAGCCAGCGCAAGCGAACACGGCGCACGCATGACCGCCATGTCGATGGCAAGCGACAACGCAGGCAAGATGATTCAGGAGCTCACGCTCACCATGAACCGCCTGCGCCAAGCGGCAATCACGAAAGAAATCGCCGAAGTGGTCGGCGGCGCGGAAGCACTCAAGGGTTAGGACACGCTACCCCCACAGCTCCGTCGGGGACACTCCCTTTCTGAGGGTCGGGGTGCGACAGCGTCCCCGCGTCGCACCTTCGCCCCGCTTCTATCAGGTATAAATTACCCCGATGAGCCATTTCGAGGGCAACCTGAGCGCGCAGGGACTGCGGTTCGCGATTGTCGTCAGCCGCTATAACGAACTGATTACCGACCGCCTGAAGGAGGGCGCGATTCAGACCCTGCTCCGACACGGTGCAGACCCCAACGCCATCGATGTCTACACCGTGCCTGGCAGCTGGGAAATCCCCGTCGTTGCGCGTGAGTGCGCCCACTCCAACGAATATGACGCCATCGTCTGCCTCGGCGCCGTGCTCCAAGGTGAGACCAGCCACGCGCACCATATTAGCAGCGCGGTGTGCGGCGCACTAATGCAACTGATGGTGGAGACGGGCAAGCCCATCGCGCTGGGAATCCTCACAGACGCCACCTTCGAGCAGGCGTTGGCGCGTGCGGGCGGTAAAATGGGCAATAAAGGCAGCGAAGCCGCGCTCAGCGCCATCGAAATGGCGAATCTGATGCGCAGAACAGGAGAGACGCTATGAGACCAGAATCGCTTGCGTTTTTGAAGGCTATCGTAAACGCGCCGTCGCCCTCAGGCTACGAGC
>CALAMM010000176.1 GCA_937925775.1 uncultured Fimbriimonadales bacterium | reverse complement strand
TTTTACTTGTTCCAGAAACTGATGCGCGGCGTGTTCCAGACGAACGCCATCGACCATCGCCTGACGCGCTATCAAGGCGAGTTGGGCGCGCCCACCGTACAGAACGAGTATCGCGATTTGGAAGCGGCATCGCTCGTGTTCGGGTTCGGTTCCGGTTTAGTCAGCGAGCAACCGATGGTGTTCCTACGGGCACGCAAGGCGCACCGACGCTACGGCGTGGGGGTCATCGTCGCGTACCCTGTCGCCAACGCCGTTGAGGAGTTCGCGACCTATAGCCTGCGGTATCGCCCCGGCAGCGAGGACGCTTTGCTGAAGGGGTTGCTGTATGCACTGCTGGATATGTTGCCCCAGCCACCTGCCGACGCCGAGGGACTGAAAGCCAAGCTCGGCGATTGCACCCCTGCCTGGACGCAAGACCGTACAGGCGTGCCAGCCGAGCTCCTCATCGCCACCGCGCGCCAGCTCGCCGAATCGCCCAGCATGGTGATACTGGCAGGCGAAAAAGTGTGGAACCACCCGAACGCAGGCGAGGTTATCGAGTGGCTCCATGCGTTGAATCGGCTCACAGGCAACGACTCGCGCGAGGAAGGCGGTTTGAACCTGATGTCCACTGGCGCGAACCAGCAGGGCGCGCTGGAGCTGGGCGTAGTTCCCCACCTGCTGCCGGGCTACGCCCGCGTAGACGACGCAGCGGCGCGGGAACGCTTCGAGCAAGCGTGGGGTGTGCCACTGCCCACCGAAATCGGGCTGAATACTGATGCCATCTTCCAAGCGTGCCTACAAGGCGAGGTGCAGCTACTCTACATCGCGGGGGCTGACCCTGTCAGCGAGCATTACGAGCCAATGCTCGCCGAGCGTGCGCTGCGTGCATGCGAATTCGTCGTGGTGCAGGACATTCGCCTGACCGAGACCGCCCGCAACGCCGACCTGCTCCTGCCCGCTTGCCCGTTTACCGAGTACGAAGGAACCTTCACGAACTGGGAGCGGCGCGTGCAACGGTTCTGGCAGGCACACCCACCTCAGGGCGAGGCGAAGCCCGACTGGCAGGTGTTCGCCGAACTATGGCTACGCACGCAACGCCAAATCCCGCCGTTCAACGCCCGCGAGGTGATGGCGGAAATCGCGCAGCTCGTTCCCACCTTCGCAGGATGCGTGTACGACCAGCTCGGCGAAGAGGGCGTACGGCTGTAGGCGCGATGCGCTTTGGGCTATAATAAGGGCGTGAGTCGCGAACTGCCGAAGCGAGTTTATGGCAAGACGGGCGTGCGAATGCCGATCCTGTCGCTGGGCGGCGCAGGCGTGCTCCAGCAAATGAACCACAAGCGCGAAGCCATCGAGATCATCCGCGAAGCTATCGACTCAGGCGTCTACTACCTCGACACGGCACAGCAATACCACGATAGCGAACTCATCTTCGGCGAGGCAATCGAGGGGATCCGCGAGCGAGTGTTTCTCAGCACCAAGAGCGCAGCGCGCGACTACGATGGCGCATGGCGCGATCTGCAAAATAGTCTCAAACGCCTACGCACCGACCAATTAGACCAGTGGGTGGTGCATCATGTGTCCTATCCGCACGAGGTCGAACGCTTGTTCGCCCCTGATGGCGCGATAAAGGCATTTCAGGAGGCAAAAGAACAGAAAATTGTCCGATACATCGGTATATCGGGTCATAACGATCCCGAAGTGTTGAAAACCGCGATGGAGCGATTTCCGTTTGACATGGTGCTGTTCCCGCTGAACCCAACCGAGCCGCACCATCCCCGCTCGTTCACAGGGGAGTTTTTAGACTACGCGCGCCGCAAGGGCGTGGGACTGGCAGTGATGAAGGTGTTGGGAGTGGGGCACCTGGTGGGCGAAGGTCGGTTCACGGTAAGCGAGTTGCTTCGCTACGCGCTGAGCCACCCAATCCACACCGCCGTGGTTCTGCCGAACAGCCTGCGCGAGCTGCGAGAGTTGGTGCAAGCCGCGCGCGAGTTCAAACCGATGTCTTCGAAGGAGTTGCGCGCCTTAGAGGAGCGCGGCAAGCTCCTAACCGCGCAAGTCGCGGAAATGTACCACCAGTGGCCCTAAAACCTTGTGCAGGAATCGTAAGTGCGCTGCCGAATCACGCTCCTACAGGCGAGGAGAAACGGTATGGAGCGAAGAGAGCGTGTGTTTGTGATTGTGTTTCGCTTGCTGGTGGAACGCCCCTCTTTGGCGGTGATGATGTTTTTGCAGTACGCCATCTGGGGCACATGGTCGGTTCCGTTGGCGGGCTATCTGGATGAGGAACTCGGCTTTACGGGGCTGGGGTTGGCGCTGATTTACAACGCGCTGCCGTTGATGAACCTGATTGTGCCGTTCACGGCGGGGCAGGTGGCGGATCGTTTCATGCCGGCGCAGTGGGCACTCGCGCTCTTTCATCTGCTGGGCGGCGTGCTGCTGATTGCTCTTGCGTTCCAGCGCGAGCTGATGCCGATGGCAACGCTGATGCTCGGCTACGCCTTCTTCTATGCGCCCACGCTCGCGCTGTCTAACTCGATCGCGTTCCGCAACTTGAAAGACCCCGAAGTGGAGTTCGGTCCAATCCGCGTGTGGGGCACGATTGGGTGGATTGCCGGGAACTGGCTCGTGACCCTCGCGCGGACCTTCTTTGGCTCGCTGCAGTGGGGCCTTATCGATTTGTTCGCGTTGGCGGGAGGGATTTCGGTGGTCGCTGCGCTGGCGTGTCTGGCTTTACCGCATACCCCGCCCGTGAAGGAGGCAACCGACCCGCTCGCCTTCACGAAAGCCTTCCGCCTACTGCGCGACCCGAACTATCGCGTGTTCTTCCTCATCGCGCTGATTGTGGCGACCGAGTTGCCGCTCTACTATGTGCTGACCTTCCCCTTCCTGCAGTCAGCGGGCGGTGTGGTGGGCATCACATCGGAGAATCTACCCTCGTGGATGACGATCGCGCAGATTGCCGAAATCTTCACGATTGCGTTCATGCTACCTGCCGTGCTGCCGCTTTGGGGCGTGCGCAAGACGATGCTGTTGGGCATTTTCGCATGGCCCGCGCGCTACGCCGTCTTCGCGCTTGCGTGGGCATTTTATCAGACCGCGCCGTGGACCGTGTGGCTTGCGGTCGCAGCGCTTGCCCTGCACGGCTTCTGCTATGTGTTCTTCTTCGTCGTGGCGTTCATCTATACCGACAGTGTCGCCCCACGCGATGTGCGCTCCTCGGCACAAGCGTTGATTAATGTGGCTGTGCTGGGTTTCGGTATGCTCATCGGAGGCTTCTTCGCAGGCTGGCTGAAGGACTTTTTCACCGTGGACGGCGTCACCAACTACACTTTCGTATTTCTCGTGCCGACGGTCATTACAATTCTGGCAGGACTTGCCTTCGCGGTGCTGTTCCGCGAAAAACCTGCAGGAGAAGCGGCCTCGCAGGCGAACTAACAAGCCGTGAATGATACACCAGTCGCATTGCGGTGGCAG
>CALAMM010000175.1 GCA_937925775.1 uncultured Fimbriimonadales bacterium | reverse complement strand
TCGCACCCATAAGATGACGCACGGACAAGACTGTCCGTGCTACACTGTGGCTTGGACAGTCCTGTCCAAGCAAAACTCGTCGGCGGGGACGCCGACGCTACGACGCCAAGAATGGCGTCGCACCCATAAGATGACGCACGGACAAGACTGTCCGTGCTACAGTGTGGCTTGGACATTCTTGTCCAAGCATCGTTCGTCGGTGGAGACGCCGACGCTACGAGTGTGGGTCTCGTCGCGGGGACGCCGACGCTACGCTAAGCGCGTCGCATAGCCTCAGCGCCTCGCTGACGCAAAACGCCGACGCTACGCCAGATATACCGTTTTGATGTTCACGAACTCTCGAATGCCGAACTCGCCCAGTTCCCTGCCAAAACCACTGTGCTTGATACCGCCAAACGGCAAGCGCGGGTCTGAGAACACATAATGGTTCACAAAGCAGTTGCCCGCTTCCAAGCGCAGGCGCGCCAGCTCCTCGCCCAAGCGCAGGTTCTCGGTAAACACTTCCGCTCCCAGACCGTAGGAGGAGGCGTTGGCGATTTGTACCGCTTCATATCGGCTGTTCACGGGGAAAATCGGCGCGACGGGGCCGAAAGTCTCTTCCTTCCACACGGGCATCTCAGGCGAGATGTTGGTCAGAACGGTTGGAGGGTAGAAGTAGCCCTTACCTTCGGGGATTTTACCGCCCAGATGCACCACTGCGCCCATTTGGACGCTCTCTTCCACCTGCCGATGGAGGTTCTCGCGCAGGTCGGCACGCGCGAGCGGACCTATCTCCACCTCCTCGTCCATCGGGTCGCCCATCCGCAGGAGGCGGCTCTGCTCGATGAACCGCTCCAGAAACTCGTCATAGATGAGCGTATCGACGATGAAGCGTTTGATGGCGATACAGCTTTGCCCTGAGTTCTGATAGCGTCCCTGCACGCACTGGGGGATGGCGATATCGAGGTTCGCGTCGGGCAAAATAATCGCGGGGTCGCTCCCGCCGAGTTCCAGCACGCACTTTTTGAGCGATTCGCCTGCGATACGGGCGACCTCGCGTCCCGCGCGAGTGCTTCCTGTGAACCCGACGCCTGCGATTGCTGGGTGGCGGATTATGTCGGGGATGACCTCCACCTCTGCGAGGACGGTGTAGAGCAGGGGGTAGTCGAACGCGGCGGCGTCGAACGCTTCCTGCAGCGCGAGGGCGCACATAGGGGTGTTCGGCGCAGGCTTGAGAACGACCACATTCCCTGCGGCGATGGCTGGTGCTGCGAAGCGCACCGCCTGCCACATGGGAAAGTTCCAAGGCATAATCGCCAGTAGCACGCCGAGTGGCTGGAACACGACATAGCTTTTGCGGGCGTCGGTCTCGACCTCGACAGGGCTGAGCATCCGTTCGGCGTGCTCTGCGAAATAGTTCAACGCGCGGGCGCATTTCTCCACTTCCGCGCGCGCTTGCTTGATGGGCTTGCCCATCTCCTGCGTGATGAGGCGGGCGTAATGGTCAAGGTCTTCGCGCAGGGCGTCGGCGACGGCGTCGAGGGCGCGGGCGCGCTCGGTGAAGGTCGTCTCACGCCAGCGCAAAAACGCCAGTCGCGCCGTTACCAAGCGCGCCTCGATCGACTCGCGCTCGTGCGCAGGGTACTCGCGGATAACCTCTTCCGTGTACGGATTGCGGGCGATAAACGGCATCGTTAGAAGTTCAGCGTGCGTGACACAATCACAGGCATCTTCTCGGCGTAGGCGAGGTTGAACCCGCCAAGACGCAGGCCCGCTGTCCAACCTGTTTTCGAGGCGTAGCCGCCCGAAAGGGCGATACCGCGTCCCAGCCGCTGTTCATAGCCCAACCGAATCTCGCCTTTGCCCGCGTTGTTGCCCACATCGATGAAGTCCACCGCGATTAGGGAGCCAGTCTCCAACTCAATTGCGATTCCCGCGTTATAGGTGCGCTTCAGCGGCTTGAAGTTGAATACCTGCCCGTTGCGGTCAGTTGCTTGGAAGCGGATGTTCGGCTCCACGAAGTTCTCCACCACCAGCGCAAGCGTGTAGCGTTGGTCGCCTGTGGGCAGCCATAGGAAGCCCAAATCGACGCTGGTGGCGCTCCGCTCCAGATAGTCTCTGCCCTGCAGTTCTGGCGCGCGCGTCGCGTTTTGCCCTGCCTGCAGCTGCGCTTGGTCTGCGAAGTAGTGGGTGTAGTAGAATTTCAAGTTGCGCAGTCGCACGCCGACGGCGAGGTCGCCGCCTTGAGCCGGGAGCCGAACGCCTGTAGTGATGTCGGGCAGGCTCACGACACCAACCGCGATGATGTCGCCGCGGGAGTTGGCAGGGATGGTGTTGATGTTGCCGTCGGTGCGTGCCCAGTTCTGGAGAGGCGCGTTGGGCAGCAGGCGCGCGTCAACAATCCCGCCGACCGTGATGCCTACACCGCGGGCGATAATCCCGAAGTCGCCTGTAATCAGCAGACGGGTGTCTTCACGGGCATATTTGCGCATAAGTCCCGCAGCGGTGCCGATGTCGGCGACACTGCCTTGCCGAATTTCCAAGTCGTCTATCAGCCTGTTCAGCGATGCCCCCTCTTGGGCGAACTGCAGATTTCCCCCGCCGAGCCGCACGCCTCGCACGAGCGCAGCCGCAGCAGGGTTTTGCGCCATCTGGGCAGCAGGATTGCGCACAACCGCCAAGCCTGCACCGCCCATCCCAGCACGCGACGAACCACCTATCGAGATATCTGCCCAAACGGGCATAACCGACACTCCCAACAGCCAACACAGTATCTGTCGCATGGGAACCTCCTTAGTATGGGGTTCGTTTCGGGCGATGTTTTTCCTGCGAATGTAGGAAGTTTTCTGGGTGTTTCCTCGTGCAGAATCGCTTGGCGTAATGTACCCTTGTCGGCTTTCGAACGGGGTGAGAGAGGGTACAATCTACTGGGGGACGGGAAGGCCACGTAGCATGGAGGCGAACGATGGAGACACGGACAGAAACCTTGCTCACGGAACTGCGCAACGCGCTGCAACAACCTGACAGTGCGCTGCGCTCGCTCTTGGAGGAGTACGCGCCTCAAGACATCGCAGAGGCACTTTCGCTGATGGACAGCCCTGCCGAGCAGGCGCGCGCGCTGATGCAGATGGACGAATCGGTCGCCTCCGAAGTGATTGAGTACCTCGACCCCGCGCTGGTGGACGAGATTTTCGAGCATATTCCCCTTGAGAAAGCCGCTCGCTTGCTGCAGCTCATCCCTGCCGACGACGCGGCGCAAATCCTGGACGAACTGGACGAGGCGAAAGCGGAGGCACTGCTCCAGCAGATGGCGCCACCTGAAGCCCGCGAGGTGCGCGAACTCCTGGAGTACCCCGAAAACACGGCGGGACGCCTGATGGTGCGCCAGTATGTGCGCGTGCGCCCCGACTGGACCGTTGAGATGTGTCTGGACTACCTGCGCCAAGTCGGCAGCGAAATCGAGACGATTTACTACCTGTATGTAGTGGACAACCGCCAGCGACTGGTGGGTGTCTGCTCGCTGCGCGATGTGGTGATTAGCGACCCCAGTAAACGCATCGAGCAGATTATGGAACCTGACCCGATTGTTGTCAAGCCTGAAACCGACCAGGAGGAAGTGGCGAACCTGCTCTCTAAGTACGACCTGCTCGCATTACCCGTCGTGGACGAGCTGGGACGCATGCTGGGCATCGTGACGGTGGACGATGTGGTCGATATTTTGGTGAGCGAAAGCACGGAGGATGTGCTGAAGCTCGGCGCGGTCGAAGTGACGGAGGAGCCTTATCTGCGGCAGTCTCCGTGGGACTTGGTGCGCAAGCGCGTGCGCTGGCTCATCCTGCTCTTTCTGGCGGAGCGGCTCACGGGCACGGTGCTGCGCCACTACGATGAGGAACTGCAACAAATGTCGGCGCTGGCGTGGTTTATTCCGCTGCTGATAGGCACGGGCGGCAACGCGGGAGCGCAAACCACGACCACAATCACTCGCGCTATCGCGCTGGGTGAGGTTCGCTACCAGCATGTGCTGAAGGTGATGGGGCGTGAACTCCTCACAGGGCTTATGCTGGGCGCGTTGATTGGGATTGTGGGCGTGTTGAACGCCTTTATCTGGACGCCCCAGAAAGAGTTCAACCTCCGCCTCGAACTCGCGCTCACTGTGGGGATTAGTCAGATGCTCATCATTGCGATGGCAACCTTTGTCGGCGCGGCGCTACCGCTGTTGGCGAAACGGCTCAACATCGACCCGGCGGTCATGTCGGCTCCTTTTATCACCACTCTTATTGACGCCGCGGGTCTACTGGTCTACTTTCTGGTCGCAAGATGGATTATATTTGGTTAGCGGGGTATATTAGAGGCGCTGATGAACGCGGAGGTGCGCACTAAGCGGCGGGCGGCGATTCTCTCGCTGGGCTATAATCTCACGGCGGCGGGGGTGAAGTTGGTCGCGGCGTTGCTGACAGGCTCGGTCAGCCTGCTTTCGGAAGCGTTGCATTCCGCCGTCGATGTCGTCGCCTCGTTTTTCGCGTATTTGGGCGTGCGCATCGGCGCGACGCCCCCCGACGAGCAACACCCCTACGGACACGGCAAGGTGGAGACGCTCGCAGGCTTCGGCGAGTCGATCCTGCTGATGCTCATCGTGGGCTACCTGCTCATCGAGGGCATCCGTCGGCTCATCGTGGGGCACACGCTGGAACGGCTGGAGTGGGGGATGGGCGTGATGGCGCTCTCAACGGTCACCAGCCTCCTCATAGGTCAGTATGTGTGGCGCACAGGCAAGCGCACGCACTCGCTCGCGCTCATGTCCAACGGGCAGCACCTGATGATCGACTTCTGGACGAGCTTGGGGTTGCTGGTAGCGCTGGGCGTGATTTACTTCACCGGCTGGGTGTTCGTGGACGCGCTCTTAGCGATGGCGATTGGGATCTGGCTGTTATCGGGAGCGTGGCGATTGGCGACGCGGGCGTTTCACGAACTGATAGACCACTGCCTGCCTCAAGAAGAACTCGAGCTGATTGACCGAATTCTGCGTGCGGAGCCACATCTGCTGAACTATCACGACCTGCGCACGCGCCGCGCGGGGGCGATGCGCTATGTGGATGTGCATATCGTGCTACCGAATGACTGGAGCCTGAAACAGGCGCACGATGTCGCGGATGCTTTAGAAAAACAAATCGAGCAGGCGCTACGCCCAGCAGAGGTCACCATCCATGTCGACCCTTACGACCCCGACCGCGCCGCGCTGCGCGAGCAGAAGAACCTGTATCGAGAAATCTTACGACACTGAACTCACCGAAACCGAAACTTTTCTTGCTCCGAGCCGTCGGGTAGACTCAGAATAGGGAGAGAGCATGTCCAGGAAACCGTCCATTCAGCAGGAATACCAGCGTCAGCTGATGCTACGCTGGATTACGACCATCACGCAGTGGCTCATGAGCGTGGGCGCGGTGCTCTTTGTACTGGGGCTGGTCTATCTGCTCTACGCAGTGCTGTTTGCGGGACTGGACTCGCAGAGTTTTACAGCGCAGGATCAGGCGCGGATTCGCGACAACTTAGGTCTGGCGGGCAACGCGCTGCTGTTAGGCGCGGGCTTCATCGTGATCGGACTGGCGTGGAACTACCTCGAGGAGCCGATGGTGGGGGTCGCCCTCCTGCTGCTTGCGGTGGTGTTTTACTGGGGGCTGCCGTTTCTGATTGGGCAGTTCGGTGCGCTGCCGAACCCCGACACTTTGCGCGACTTCGCGCTGACGCGCATCCGCAATACAGCATGGGTGCTGTTCCCGCCCGGACTGGTGCTGACCGTGTTTGTGAGCCTCTCGCACGCAATCAAACGCCTGCGCTACGGCGCGAGTTTAGACCAGACGCTCAAGCTCGGCTCGGAGGTCAGCCAGCAACAGGTACAGCGACGGTTTCTCGGCAAGTGCTGGCAGCTACCCTATTGCCGTGACTATGTGCGGGAGCGTTGCCCGATTTATCATGCGCGGCGCACTTGCTGGCGTGAGGGCGTCGGCTGCATGTGCGAGGAGAAGACCATCGCGATGGCGCTCAAAGATGTGCGCCTTAGCGACGACCCAGAGAAAAATGTGAAGTATATCCCCCACAACACGACGCTGACGAAGTGGGAACTCAAAGCGCGGTGCAACGAGTGCGTGATTTACAACGAGCATCAGCGTCAGAAGTACCAGCTGTTCGCGCCGTTGACGGTGGGCGCGGTCATCGGGATTGCCTATTTCTTCCGCGAGCCGTTGCAAGCGCAGGTGTTGAACCTGCTCGGCTGGCTGGACAGCCTGCTGATGCGCTTTACGCTGATGCCGAGCGAGGCGCGTGAGGGCGTGCTGAAAGCCGCCGCGCAGACCAGCGAGGTCGCTTCGCTGGTACTCTATATCGCGATGGTAATCGTCGTGCTAAGCTACGCCCTACGCACGGTGGAGACGGTGATTTTCAAATGGAAATGGTGAACGAGGCGTTGGAGCAGGTAGAGCGACTGGCGCAGCTGATGGCGCAGCACGGTGCGTCGCGCTTAGAACTGAGCGACGGCGCGATGCAGATTACACTGGTACGGGCAACAGGCGCAGCCCCCCCTGCGCCTCTCGACGAGATGCCTCCGCTGTTTATGAGCGGCTATGCCCAGCCGGAAACGGCGCACGAGGAACCTCCCGAAAGCCTCTGGCAACCGCCTGCACTGCTGGAAGTGCGCTCCGAAGTGGTGGGCTACTGCACGCTTGCGCCTGTCGAGATTGGGCATGCCGTCGAACGCGGGCAAACGCTCGCGACCATCGAAGTGCTGGGCATCCCGAACGAGGTGGTCGCCCCCCTGCCCGGCATACTGGAGGGCTGGGCGGTGGAGTCGGGACAGCCAGTACAGTACGGACAGACGATTGCCTACCTACGCCCACTGAGTGAAGAGTAGGAGAATGCCATGTTAAGGCTCGTTTGGCTCTTGGGACTTCTCACGATGCTGGGGATGCAGGATAACGGCACCGAGGTGCCAGTGCAGACCCTGTACGCTGGCGACGACCGCCAAAAGATGTATCTTCTTATCGGCGCGGGCAAAGAGTCTCCGCCCCCTAAAGAGGGGTATCGGCTGCTCCTCATCTTGCCAGGTGGCGACGGCAGCGCGGAGTTCCTCCCCTTCTGCAAGCGCATCTACCAGTACGCGCTCAACCGCCACTATA
>CALAMM010000174.1 GCA_937925775.1 uncultured Fimbriimonadales bacterium | reverse complement strand
GCACATGCTTCGCGTAGCGTCAGCGTCCCGCCGACGATTTGCAACACTGGCACCATCGATTGGTATAAGGCTGTGCGTTCCCGACAAGACGCACCGCCGACTCAGAGCCGTGGTGATTAGAGACCGTCTTACCCTGCTAATTCCTCGTTGACTCTCGCAGGAAGATTCGGAACCCCTTCAACGCGGGTTTACCGCCTGTAGAGCGGAACTGGATGAGCAACTTGTCCGCCTCGCCCACCTCGGCGTTCGGGTTCTGGTTGTCGCCGAACAGCACACGCGCCGTGAAGCCGTCGGCGCGAGCAATCGAGTCGTACTGTTTCCCGAACGAGTTCGCCGCAAAGTTCAACTTATGATCGTTCGCGTCCAACAGGATCATTTTGTCAAAGCCGGAGTTGAAGAAGGAAATCGTCTGCGTGGTCAGGTTGCGAATCTCGACCGTCACGGCATAGCCCTTGCCTTTGCCGAAGAAGGGGTTATTCACAGGCTCGACCTGGCTCACGCGCACCCGCCATGTGCCGTTGCTGAGCCATTCGCCGATGCGCCCTTCAATCAGGTCGCCTTGTAGACGCCCCGAATCGGCTCGAACTGGATATCGATTTGGTTCTGGTTGTTCGTGACGACGGCGCCCGCGTCGCGCAGCGCCGCGACCGCTACATAGACCTTCCCGTTGGAAACGACGAAGTCGCGCGTCTCTTTGCCATTGATGGAAAGGCGCGTCTGCTGAAAAGCGAGCAGAAGCCCCACCCCGCAAAGGAGCGTTGCCAAAAGCCAGAATGTTCGTTGCATGCAGTCCTCCACCAACAATTATGGCAGATTCGGTGCGTTATCAGCGTCTGCACGGAAAAAACCGCGGGGCAGACCGTCGCCTGCCCCACGGGGAGGTGGAAGGAAGGTCGCGTTCAGTTGCGCGTTTCCAGAGGGAAGTTGTGTTCCTGCCACGCGAGGATGCCGCCCGTCAGATTATGCAAGTTGTGATACCCCTTCGCCATCAGCGCGCTGATGGCGGTGCTGGAGCGGTCGCCGCCGAGACAGTGGACAATCACAGGGCGGTCGTTGGGGATTTCGTGGAGGCGTTGCAGCACGCGCCCTGCGTGGATGTGCAGCGCGTTCGGGATATGCCCCTCGCGATACTCGGAGAGACCGCGCACATCGAGGATTACCGCCTCGCCCGACTTCCAGAGTTCGTGGGCGCGTTCGGCGGTGATTTGAGGTACAGTCTCCAACTCGCTCGGCGCGTAGCCCTCCAGCGACGGGATATAGCCGATGAGGTTGTCCAGCCCGACGCGCACCAGTTGACGCACGAGCGTCTCGATTTGCGCCTCGGGCGCAAGCAGGATGAGCGGCGTGTCATACGGCAGGAGCCATCCCGCCCAGGTGGAGAACATCCTGCCAGCGGGGATGTTGATGGCGCCCTTGAGGTGTCCCCCTGCGAAGGCGAACTTGTCGCGCGTGTCCACCAGCACCGCGCCCTCGCCCAACGCCTTCTGGAAGGCTTCAGGTGTGAGCAGGGGCGGCTGGGGCAGCTTGCCCAGAATCGGCATGCCGTCGCGATTGAGCCGCTTCATCACGGCGAAGTAGGTCGGCGCTTCAGGCTGATCCGCCAGTAAATCCTTGACGAACTGCTCCTCGTCGTAGTTGGCGATGGTTTGCGCCCACCATGCATGACGGCGTTCGTAGCCGAGCGTGGTGGCAGGGAGCGCGCCGAGCGCCTTACCGCACGCCGAGCCTGCGCCGTGCCCAGGCCAAACCTGCAGATAGTCGGGCTGCTCGATGAACCGCACAAGGCTTCGATAGAGCGCACGTGCGCCCGGCTCGGCTGTGCCTTGAATACCCGCCGCCTCCTCCAGCAGGTCGGAACGTCCCAAATCGCCCACGAATATAAAATCGCCTGTGATGGCGATAATTGGGTCGGGCGTGTCCTTGCCGTCGTAGATGAGGAAGGTGATATGTTCGGGCGTGTGTCCGGGGGTATGCACGGCGCGCACGCGGATGTTGCCGATGTACCACTCGTCGCCGTCTTTGAGGAGGCGGTGCTTGAAGCCGTCCAAGCCTTTGTACTTCCAGTTCTCGTCGCCTTCGTCGGAGAGGTAGAGGGTTGCGCCTGTAGCGTGGGCGAGTTCGCGTGCGCCCGACAGGAAATCGGCGTGGATGTGCGTCTCGCCGACCGCCACGATGCGCAGTCCCGTCTCTTGCGCCAGTTTCAGGTAGACATCGATGTCGCGTCGGGGGTCAATCACCATCGCTTCCCCCGTGGCAGGGCATCCGAAAAAATAGGACGCCTGCGCCAGGCCATCCTCATAGATTTGTCGGAAGATCATCGCTGAGCCTCCTTCGGTTGCGAGATTTTTACGGAAAACGCGCCGCGCAAGTCGCCCAGCTGATAGCCAGTCGCTTTGTCGTTGGGGTAGCGTTCGCGAATGAGGCGGCGCACTTCGGGCTTGATTTGCGTGCCATGACACTCTAAGCAGAGGGGCATGGCGACTTTGATGGGGCGCATGTAGCGATAGACGCGCCTGCCGCGCTCGGTACGCCATTCGGCGACCTCGCCAATCTCTTTACCCGCTTTGAGTTCGCGTTCCCAGCGTTGCAGCACTTGGCGTTCCCAAGCGTCGGGCGCATTACGCGGGTTGCGGTTCTTGAGCG
>CALAMM010000173.1 GCA_937925775.1 uncultured Fimbriimonadales bacterium | reverse complement strand
GTGCGACGACATTCCTGTCGTCGCGGGTTTTCTTGGCGGGGACGGCGGTGCTGCGACGCCAAGAAAGGCGTCGCACCTGTGCGTGCGTGGCTTGGACATTCTTGTCCAAGCGCAGACGCCTCTGTTGCACGGACAAGAATGTCCGTTCCAAGCACTTTTCGTTGGCGGGACGCCGATGCGACGCTGGGGGTTCGTAGCGTCAGCGTCTCGCTGACGAAAAAAAACGCTGACGCGACAAGTGTGGCTTGGACATTCTTGTCCAAGCACTTTTCGTCGGCGGGACGCCGACGCTACGAAGGTTTGGTGTTTCGTCAGCGGGGACGCCGACGCAGCGCGAAAGCGACGCCAAGAAAGGCGTCGCACCTAAGCGTATCGGCGTCCCGATTACACGCTAATCGTTTCGCCAGGCTTGAGCGCGAGGATTTCTAACCCTGCAATATCGTGTGTTGCCTCGCGCAACTGGTCGGGCGTGCCCGTGAGCAGGGGGAAGGTCCCCCAGTGCATCGGGATGACCCGCTTCACACCGAGCAGTTTGATTGCCTGCGCCGCCTCGCGGGGTCCCATCGTGAACACATCGCCAATCGGCAGCATGGCAATCTGGGGCTGATAGAGTTCCCCAATCAGCCGCATATCGCCAAACACGCAGGTGTCCCCCGCGTGATAGAGCGTTAGCCCATTTTCGAGGCGGACGATGTAGCCAGCAGGTTCGCCCAGATAGATAATCTGCCCACCTTCTTCGGTGCCGCCGCTGTGGAAAGCGTTCACCATCGTCACCGTAATGCCGTCAATCACCACACTGCCGCCCTTATTCATCGGCTGAACCTTTTGCACCCCGTGCCGATTGAGATACAGATACATCTCGAAGATACAGGCGACAGTCGGCTGATAGGTTTTCGCGATGCTCACCGCGTCGGCGCAGTGGTCGGAATGCCCGTGCGTAATCAGCATCAGGTCGACGCCAGGCAGCTGCTTCGCGTGGTCAGGGCAGGCAGGGTTGCCTTGTACCCACGGGTCGATAAGAATCCGTTTGCCCTTCGGAGAAGTGATCAGAAAAGTGGAATGTCCCAGCCACTGTATCTGTGTCTGCATTGGCTCAACCTCCATTGATAGGATACCCTTTAGAACACCTGTCCTACACTGAAGTGGGTGCGTCCGCCGTCGCGTCCGATGCCGTAATCGATGCGGAGCGGTCCCAGCGGCGTGCGCACGCGGATGCCCAGTCCGTAGCCGACTTCTGGCTTGAAGTTGCGGCTCTGGGTGAAGTCGTTTACGGTAGGGTAGCCGCCCCAAGCGTGTCCGAAGTCGACGAAGAAGACCGCCGTGAACGCCTTCTCGATGGGCTGGCGGAACTCGAAGCTCAGCAGAGCGGCGTGTTTGCCCCAGAACCGATCTTCGGGGTAGCCGCGCAGCGTCTCCGCCCCGCCGATGAAGAACTGCTCGAAGAACGGTACAGTGCCCGTAATCGTTCCGTAGTAGGCGCGGATAGCAAACACTTGGCGTTTGTCGTCGGGCTGCGTGCGCCGTCCCTGCGGGCTGTAAAAGACACGGTAATCGATAGAGGCACGCAAGAAATTGGATTGCCCCAGCCGTACGACGCCCGAATCGAGGAACTGCTGCTCGGCGAAGCGTACATTTGTGATGCCTGGCTCCAGCGTCAGCGCGAGGTACTGTCCTTGAGCAGGGTCTAAGTCGAAGTCGCGATTGTTATAGACCCCCCGCAGGGAAACGCTGAACAGCGAGCCGTCCTGTCGGATAAAGCCGCCGCTTTCGGTCGTTGCGACACGATTCGTGTTCACATCCTCGGTGCGCAGTCCCACCGACGCCGTCAAGAACTCATTCAGCGGGCGCGAGAGACCGACCGTCGCGCCGCGACGCCGTTCGTCGTACCGCTGCTCCAGGTTCGGGTCAATCTGCCCTCCGAAGAAGTTGGAGGTGAAGCGGTAGACGAGTTTGTTATAGAGCGACACAGACAGCGCGGTGCGGTGGCGGTCCAGATACGGCTCGGTGAAGAGCAGTTCGATGCTGTTGCCGTTGCGCCCGCCCGTGCTCTGGAAGTTCACGCCGACCGTGCGCCCTGTGCCCTGAAAGTTCGTCTCGAAGATTTCTGCCAGCCCAATCAGCCGCCGATGGGAATCGATGGCGAAACCGATGTTGAGCCTGCCTGTGGGACGCTCCTTCACCTTCAGGGTGAAATCGATCACGCCCGGCGCGGCGAACGACTCTTCAGGGGTAATCTGGTCGAAGTAGCCTGTGTTGTAGAGGCGAGTGATGTCGCGCTGCCAGCGGGGGATGTTGAACAGTTCGCCTGGTTTTGTGCGCAACTCGCGCAGGATTACGCTTGTGCGCGTTTTCGTATTGCCTTCCACTTTGATTTGCCCAACCCGCAGTTCGGAGAGGGCGACGGTCATAACGCCGGTTTCGTAGTCTGGGGGCTGGATTCCCTCCGAGAGCGCAATGTAGCCCGCCCGACGATAGGCGTCCGCAATCGCGCGGGCATCCGCCTCGACAAAGTTGGTATTGAACACAAACCCCGGCTTGTTGCGGAGAACCTCTAAGAGCTGTTCGTCTTTAAGAACGCTGTTGCCGACGAAGCGCACCTCCCGAATGAGGGGGTTCTCCACGACATTGAAGAGAACGCGCACCCCTGTTTCCGTCTGCTCCACGCTGGGGCGCACATCGCTGAACAGCCCCATGCCGTTGAGGGTGCGACGATCGCTCTCCAAAGCCGCCTCACTAAACGGCTCGCCGGGCTTGAGACGCAACGCGGCTGTCACCGCAGTCTCAGAGATATTCCGCAGCCCTCGAATCACGACGCTCTCCACGCGCCGCTCCTGAGCAAAGCCCACCAGTAGCCCAAGACACAAGATTAAACTGCCCATCCCGTAGCGAGTAGCGGTTCTGATGAACATCAGTGTTCCTCCTCCTGCAAATAGGGCGCGAGACGCAAGCGTAGCCATGCGCGGGCACGCGCCAAGCGACTGCGTACCGCCTCCAAAGTGATTCCCAACACTTCCGCCATCTCCTCGTAGGACATCCCTTCGTACTCCCGCAGCAAGATAATCTCCCGATAGTCGGGCGGCATCTGCTGGATCAGCCGCTGCACTTTCTGAACCAGCTCTTGCTGCAGCAGATGTTCTTCGGGTGAAGGTTCGGGGTCAGGCGGATCCCAGCCTGTTGGCTCGCCGTCGTCGGTGAACTCCAGCGCCGCTAACTCCACCTCACGCTTACGGATGCGGGCGCGCTTTTCGAGGTGGTCGTTCGCCAAATTCACCGCAATTCGGTAGAGCCAAGTGTACGGCTGCGCGTCCCCCCGAAAGCGGTCGAAGGCGCGATAGGCGCGATAGAAGGTTTCTTGCGTCAGGTCAGCGGCGTCCTCTGGATCGCTTACCATCCGCAAGAGCAGGTTGTAGATCCGACGCTCGTAGGTCGCCACGAGCGCTTCGAACTCGATGGCTTCGTCCATCCAACGCACTCTCGCGTCCCTGCCCTGTGATTTATAGACTCATCAGGGCGATAGGTGTTTCACTCTAAGTGTACCTGACGCTAAAACCAGCGTCGCAGCTTCCGCGCCGTAATGATTTCGGTATTCATTCCCACCCAGTGCAGGCTGCCCGTATAGCGTCCGTGTTCCATCTTGATACAGCGGTCCATAATCACGGTCAGCCCTGCTTGCTCCGCGCGTTCGGCGGCTTCAAGGTTGATGATACGCAGCTGAAACCAGACGCACCAGGCGTTTTTTTCAATCGCCTGCTCCACAATCGCAGGGCACTCAGGCGCAGGGCGGAAAATATCCACCACATCGATTGGCTCAGGGATACTGCGAACATCGGGATAGCATCGCTCGCCCAAAATCATATCGGCGCGCGGGTTCACAGGGACACAGCGGTAGCCTGCGGACTGAAGATAGCTCATCACCATATGGCTCGCCTTGTACGAGTCGGTGGACGCGCCGACAATCGCAATCGTGCGCGCCTTCCGAAGCACGCGCCGTATCACATCAGGATCCTGATACCGCGCCTGTAGCTCGGGTGGCAGCACTGTGTTCAATCGGATGGCACAGGCAAGGGCTTCCATAACAGTATCGAAATAGTACCCCACGCCCTCGGTGCGACGCCCTCCGTCGCGTCAGCGTTTTTTTTCGTCAGCGAGACGCTGACGCTACGACCCCCCAGCGTAGCGTCGGCGTCCCGCCGACGACATACACCACCGCGTAGCGTCGGCGTCCCGCCGACGAACTATGCTTGGACAGGACTGTCCAAGCCACGCGCTGCGGGTGTGACGCCTTTCTTGGCGTCGCAACACCGCCATCCCCCCAAGAACACCCGCGACGACAGGAATGTCGTCGCACCTGTTTTGGCGTTGCAAAGCGTCCCCGCCGACGAACTATGCTTGGACAAGAATGTCCAAGCCACA
>CALAMM010000172.1 GCA_937925775.1 uncultured Fimbriimonadales bacterium | reverse complement strand
GTCATCACCATCCGCGCCACCCAGAGGTAGAGGATTTCCTGCGCCGTAATCAGCACATCGGTCGGGTAGAACAGGCGCAGCTCGTCCGTGTCGCGGGGCCAGCCCAGCACGGTGTGGGGCCAGATGGCTGACGAGAACCATGTGTCCAGCACATCTGGGTCGCGCACGAGGCGGGTGCTGCCGCAGCGCGGGCACTGCTCAGGCGCGGTTTTCTGCACTATCGGGCTTTCGCGCCGAAGCAGCCGCCCCGACTCGTCGAAATTCTCCGGGTGGCAGTCCATGCAGTACCACGCGGGGATTTGATGTCCCCACCAGAGCTGGCGCGAGATGCACCAGTCGCGGATGTGCTCCATCCACTGCAGGTACATCTCCTTGTAGCGTTCAGGGAAGAAGCGGATTTTGCCCGCTCGCACCACTTCGATGGCGGGCTGGGCGATGCTCTGCATCCGACAGAACCACTGCTCGCTCAGCAGCGGCTCGATGACGGTATGGCAGCGTTCGCAACGCGCGAGGGGCACGGTGTAGTCTTCGACCCGCTCCAGCAAGCCTGCCGCTTCCAAATCTTGGACGATGAGCGAGCGTGCCTCATAGCGGTCTTTGCCGTGATATTTTTGGAGGTAGGGGTTGTCTGGTGCGTTCAGTGGCTCTGTGTTGATGGTTCCGTCCAAACTCATTATCACGGGGCGTGGCAGGTCGTGGCGCTGCCCGATTTCGAAGTCGTTGGGGTCGTGCGCGGGGGTCACTTTCACTGCGCCTGTGCCGAAGGCGGGGTCGGGGTACGGGTCGGCAATCAGCGGGATGAGTTTGTCCACCAGGGGCAGGCGCAGCTGCTTGCCGATTAGCCCCTGATAGCGTTCGTCGGCAGGGTTCACGGCGACCGCCACATCGCCCAGCATCGTCTCAGGGCGCGTGGTGGCGACCACCACATAGCCAGAGCCGTCCGCGAACGGATACCGAATGTGATAGAGCTTGCCCGCTTCGTCCGCCTGCTCCAGCTCGATGTCGGACAGCGCCGTGCGACAGCGCGGACACCAATTAATCACGCGCTCGCCAATATACAGATGCCCATCCTGCCACCAGCGGACGAACACCTCCAGCACGGCGTCGGCATATTCGGGGTCTAAGGTGAATCGGGTGTAGCGCCAATCATACGAGCAGCCGAGCTTGCGGAACTGCATCAGGATCGTGTTGCCGTACTGTTCGCGCCACTGCCACACGCGCTCCAGAAACTTTTCGCGCCCCAAATCGTGGCGGGTCAGCCCCTCTTTGCGCAGCTCGCGCTCCACCACATTCTGGGTGGCGATGCCCGCGTGGTCGGTGCCGGGCACGCACAGCACATTATAGCCCTGCATACGCTTCCAGCGCAGCAGCACATCGTGGATGGCGTTGTTCAGCGCGTGCCCCATGTGGAGCGAGCCAGTGATGTTGGGTGGGGGTATCGTGATGCAGTAGCGGGGTCTGCCATCGTCGGCGACGGTCGCCTCGAAATCGCCGCGCTGCAGCCACCACTGGTAGCGCCTCTCCTCCACCTGATGCGGATCGTAAGTCTTAGGCAGCTCGTACATGGCAGGGAATATTGTACCTGCTGCGAGGCGAGGGCGAACGCTTGTTGAGCCGTCGCGGGGCGAGGGCTAACATCCCTGCCCAAAGTTGAACAGCACGCTAAGCAGGTCCGCGTCGTCCACGACCCCGTCGCGGTTCACATCGGCTTGCGAATCGCCAGAGCCGAAGGCGAATAGCACCATCAGCAAGTCGGCGTCGTCGATGACCCCGTCCTGATTCAAGTCGCCCGCCCTGAGCGAGAAATCGAGCGTGAGGAGGTCGCTGAGCGTGGTGCTGGTCTGGGCGCAGAGCCAGACGCCGCCGGGCGTGCTCACGCGCACCGTTGCGGCGCCTGCGAGCGTCGTGTCGAAGGCGTAGCTGCCGTTCGTGCCCAGATTCAGATTGACCGTCTGTTGCTGGCTGCCTGCCTGTAGCACGAAGCGCACGGGCGTGCCCTGTGGGTTCGCGACGCCCTCCAGCGCGACCTGACCCTGTACACGCACGGGCGACACCGTGAGCGTGCTCGTGCTGAACGACGCCGCGTAGGTGCTATCGCCCGCAAACTCCACGCGCAGGGTCTGATTCCCTAACGGGAGGCTGAGCGGAATCGTGTAGCTCAGCGTGGCTGTGCCTGCGCTGCTGGTAATCGCCGTGCCCACCACCGCGTCGTTCACCTTGAAGGTGAGCGTTTGCCCGCTGAGTGGGGCGTTGTCCAGCGTCTGACGCAGCGTCCCTTGCAGGGTAATCGTCTGTCCGCGCCGTCCGCTGGCGAGCGGCACGCTTATCGTCGTCGCACGACGCACCTGCATCGCCCCAGCAAAGAGGCGGTCGTCCACCAAGAAGTCGCCCGTGTTGATCGTGTTGCTGTTGTTGCGGTCGTACCAGAGCGCGGTCAGCACATCGTAGGTTCCTGCGACAGCGTCGCTGGGCACGAGGAAGAAGCGTGCGCGGCTGTTCGTCCCCTCCACGAGGCTCACTTTGAGGTCGCGTGGCGGGTCGGAGAGCCAGCTGCCCGTGCCCTGCCGTATCGATGCGCCCAGCATCACTTGGAAGTCGTGGGTCGCGTTGACCGTGTAGCCCAGCGTGGCTTGAGTGCCTGTGCGCACGGGATTGGGACTCACGACAAGGTTCTGGATGGTCGCGACGCCGCCCTGCACGAGTTGATAGCCTGCGGGCGCGTAGTAGTGGCTCAGGATTTGTTGCCAGGTTTTCGTGCCGTAGCCGTGGAGGGGCGCGCTGCTGCTGCAGGGTTGGCTGCTGGAAAGCCGTCTGCCCGTCGCCCAGCGGGCGGAACCCCACTGGCACATTCCGCGCCCGTGCCCGTTGAAGGCAAAGCCCGTGCAGACAGGGTCCGCAATGCAGGGCCAGCTGCTGCCTGTGCCAGAGTAGCCATCCCCGCACCCCGCATTGTTGTTCTCGGCGGAATATTCCGCGCGGGCAATGTTGCCAGAGGCCGTAAGCAGCACGAAGCGCGTGGTGGCGTCGACCGCCGCGTTGCCGTTCGAAGTCTGGTTGCCCGTGAACACCTGACAGGCGGTGGAGTCGCAGATGTCGTAGCTGCTGTTGATGGGGTTATACACGAACGATACAGCGTAGCTGCGCACGGCAACCGCGCCCGCCTTGAGCGATTCCATGCCTGCAGGGGGAGTCTCGCTACCAAAACGCACATTTCCCCAGCAGGCATACCACTCACTGGTAATCACCCCCTTGCAGTAGGTATCGAGCGTGTAGACCTCGACGCCGCCTGGGCAGTTTGTGCGCGAGGTGCAGTTGCGCCCGACTTTGATGTATTTGGGCAGCACGATTGGCGCAGGTGCAGCGGGGAAGAAGTCGCCTGCCTCGCCTGAGCTGTGGCTGGGTAGAACGGCTTGGGGCGCGGGCGACTTCTCGCAGGTCTCACACGGCTGGCTCGGCTCATGCTCCCGATGGCGCGGCGAACGCATATCGCGCCGCTCAACACCGCTCCCTGCCTCCAACGAGAAACGGTAAATCCAGTCGCCCTCGCTCCAAATAGGCACATGCTCCAGCAGCAGGGTGCGATAGCCCGCCTTCTCCACTGCGAGGGTGGCGTGGGACTGCGCCTTGCCCTGCACATCGTAGATAGGAAACTGCAGGAAGAACAGCCCGCGCGAGTCGGTGGAGGCCTCGCTCGCGTGGTTCAACGCACGCACGCGCACGCCCTCCAGCGGCTGACCCGTCTGCTCGTCGGTGATGAACCCCACCACTATCATCTGGTTCGGTTTGCGCTGCGCCCACAGGAATCGCCAATCGGTCTCCGCAGGGGGCGAGAGAGGGTCTAAGTAGAACCGATGCGGCGGCGTAGCCTCGCAGACGACCAGCGTCGTGGCAAGCGTCTGATACCCTTCATAGAGCGCGTAGAGCAGGTACTCGCCCTCTGGGAGGTACACCTGCAAGCGACCGTCGGGCAAGGCGCGGAAACTGTAAGTTTGTCCCGTAGTCTGCTCCACAAGGGTCAGTGCAACAGGGAGTGCGCGTCCCGAAACCGCGTCGTGGAACCGAAAATCCACCCACTGTTGCGCTGATGCATGGCTCAGCGCCGCCAAAAGAACCACGCATAAAAGCCCTTTCACCGCCGCTCGCATGCTTTCAGTATACCACAGGTCTACTCGCGCACGCCCATGGACTCGTCCACAGCGTGGAAGATGTTGGTGTAGTACCCCCAAGTGATGCTGATGAGCGCGATTCCTGTGGCGAGGATGCTGATGAAGAACATGAGGCGCAGGAAGGCGTGGGGGAGCTGATGCAGGTTGTTCATAGCGCGCTGGTGGTACCAAGATGCCAATGTCTGCAAGATGTTGGGCAGGTCGCCTGATTGCACGCCTGTCTGAGCCATCATCACCTCTTCGATGGGAAACAGCCCTGAGCGTTCCAGCGCGGTGTGGAGGTGGGTTGCGCCCTCGGCGCGTTCGAGTTCGACCTGCATCAACGCTTCCGCCAGAGCGCGGTTGGGAACGGCGCTCGCCGCCAAGGCGTGGGCTGTGGCGGGGGAGATGCCCGCCTGTGTCAGACGCCCCAGATGAAACAGGTACTGCTCCAGCGACTGCGCACGGATCCAGTCCGCGTAGAGGAAGAAGCCCAGACCGCTCAGGCGCAGGCGCGCCGCCAGCCGCTCGCTCCCAGCTATCAGGTAGCCCAGTAGCATCAAGGCGATGAGAATCAGCATCGCAGGCAAGCCGTAGCGCAGAAACGCCTGACCAAAGCCGCCCAGTATCGCCTGCAGCGCACCCGCCGAGTTGCCCCCCATAAAATCGCGAAAGCCCCAAGTGAACCCAATTCCCAAAGGGGCAATCAACGGCAGCAGCAACACGGCATGCCACAAACAGCCCTGCGAGAGCCACGACCAGCGACGCACAGCGCGATGCTGCTCGTAGTAATCGACAAGCTTTTCCAGCATTTCAGGCAGGTAGCCCCCGTGTTCCGCCGCGCGGAACGCGCCCACAACAAAGGCAGGGAACACCTCGGGAAACTTGCGCATCGAGGTGGAGAGGGCAACGCCGCGTGCCGCATCGTGGGCAAGTTCGAGCGTGGCGCGTCGGAGTGCTTTGTGGGGCGTGCGCTGGCTCAGGCTCTGGAACGCGCTCGCAGGAGATATCCCCGCCTTGAGCATCGAACGGAGTTGCAACAGCCAGACCGCCATCGCGTGCGGCGAAACACTCGACCGCTCCCAGCGTGCGGCTTGAGTGGAGTCCTTGCGCAATACGCCACCAGTCGCTTGCGGAGCCTGCCCAGAGGCTGTCGGCGTCGCTGCCAGCGAGACCACCCGTAGCCCCCGCCTCGCTAAAATCTGCTGCGCCTGACGCACATCAACAGCCTCCACCTCACCCGCCTCCACCCCACCCCCCGAATCAACGGCTTGATAGCGATAGACAGGCATCGTACACGCGCACCTCCTGAGCCTGAATTCGGGGATTGCCCAGCAACGCCTTCACTGGGGTTCCGTCGGGCAACACATAATCGGGAGTCATCTCGGCTAATGGGATGAGCACGAACGCTCGCTCGCGCATGCGTGGATGGGGGATCGTCAGCGTCGGCGTCTCCAGCGTGAGGTTGTCGTACAGGATGATATCGATATCGAGAGGGCGGGGCATCCAGCGTCCTTCGTTGAAGGTGCGTCCCAGTGCCGCTTCGACCGATTTGACGGCGTGGAGCAGGGCTTGGGGCGCAAGCTCGGTCTGCGCCCAAACGCCCAAGTTCAGATACAGGCGGGGGTCGGGTGTCTCGCCGACGGGAACGGTTTCGTAAACTCGCGACACTTGCAACGGGAATACCCCCTGCGCTTGCAAGCGACGCACTCCCTCCCGCAGGTTCGCCAGACGGTCGCCCAGGTTCGAACCGAGACTGAGATAGACCTTCGCCGCCATCCGCGAGGGAGATTATACCTGCTGCCCAGAACGAGCGCGGAAAGTGTCAGTGCAACGAGTTTTGTCTGCCCCCCTATCAATCCCCTGAGTTGCAACCCCTCACGGGAAGGCTGCAAACTTGCCGAGTGGATGGGCGTCAGCCCGCACTCGCGCAGTCTCAATCCCTCACAGGTAGGCTACAAACTGAGGCCGGGTACGAGACCTACGCTACACGTTCCGTGTTTCAATCCCTCACAGGTAGGCTACAAACGAG
>CALAMM010000171.1 GCA_937925775.1 uncultured Fimbriimonadales bacterium | reverse complement strand
CACGCGCGATGTAATCGTCCCGCCAGTTTTCAAACGCCTTAAATCCTCCTGACATACCGCCATAACGCCAATGTGGAACATTTTCTACTTTCATGCCGCCTTTGTCTTGGGAACCTACTGCGTCATTCACACAGTAGGCGTAGGCGCTCAGCGTGAGCGGTGCATGCACTGAACCGAGCCACGGGTCTTGCTGCAGGAACCTGCCTGTGTAGGGGTCGTACCAGCGCACGCCGACCTTCAACAAGCCGCCGCTCTCCGTCAGTTCGTTCCGATACAACCACGCACCGTTCCAGTCGTACACCTGTCGCATGCCGTCCACCAAGTCGACAAGCGGCGTTGGCGATAGGTACATTCGCCGACGAAGCGTTGATTCCTGCCAAGTCGCCGCGCGAACTCCAGTGCAGATAGTCGCTCCCGCGCTGGTAGAGACCTGTCCCCGTTGAGAACGATGCACCATCTGCGCGAGCTGAAACGGGTGTGCCCTATGTTAATTGCAGGAAGTTTCCCTTTCGTTGCGTATTTTCATCCTATGCTCTCGCTCACTCGTCGTGGGAAGCCGCTTGTGCCGCTGATTGTGCAATCGGGCGCGACGGAAGCCGAGCGCTACGCCGCTGCGGAGCTGCGGACACACCTGCAGGCGATCACGGGGGCGTTGTTCGAAATTCGTGAGGCGGATCGTTTGCCTCCCCGTGCGGTGGTCGTTGGTCAGGGCACGCTTGCGGAACGCCTGCGTCCTGACATCAATTTTCAGGCGCTGGGCGAAGAGGAGGTTATCTGCTCGTGTCGCGATGGTTACCTGCTGCTGGCGGGCGGGCGTCCGCGCGGCACCCTTTACGCTGTGTATCGGTTCCTGCAGACGCAGCTCGGCGTGCGTTGGTGGACGCCGTGGGCAACCCACACTCCCCGCAAACGCGACCTCACCGTTTCGAATCTCAACCTGCGCGAGCAGCCTGCCTTCGAGTACCGTGAGCCGTTCTGGTATCACGCCTTTGACGGCGACTGGGCAGCGCGCAACTACTCCAACGGACACCGCCCGAACCTGACCAGCAAGCACGGGGGCAAGACAACCTACGCAGGTTTCGTACATACCTCCTTCTGGCTGGTTCCCCCGCAGATTTACTTCGAGCAGCACCCTGAGTGGTACAGCCTGATAGACGGCAAACGCCAGTGGGAGCGGGCGCAGCTGTGCTGGACGAACCCCGAGCTGCGTGCCTTTCTGGTGGAGCGCGTGCGCCAAGTCCTGCGCGAGACGCCGGAAGCACGCATCATCTCCATCTCGCAAGAGGACTGGACAGGCGCGTGCCAGTGCGACCGCTGTCGCGCTGTTGAGGCGCGTGAAGGCTCCGCTATCGCGCCGATTCTGGAAGCCGTGAACTTCGTCGCCGAGCGATTGGAACGCGAGTTCCCCACAGTAGCGTTCGATACGCTTGCCTACTGGTACACGCGCAAGCCGACGCGCACCCTGCGCCCGCGTCCGAATGTGATTATCCGACTCTGCTCCATCGAGTGCAGCTTTGCGCAGCCGCTGGAACAGCCCGATAACGCGGGTTTCGCGGACGATCTGCGCGGCTGGAGCGAACGATGCCAGCGACTCTATGTGTGGGACTATACAACGAACTTCAGCCACTACCTACTGCCTCACCCGAACTACTTTGTGCTGGGTGCGAACCTGCGTTTCTTCCATCGGCACGGCGTGCGCGGCGTGTTCGAGCAGGGCGCGTATCAGTCGCACGGCGGCGAGATGGCAGAGCTGAAGGCGTGGCTACTGGCGCAGCTGCTCTGGAACCCCTATCAGAACGAGTATCGGCTTCTCGACGAGTTTTTGAAGGGGTATTTCGGGGCAGCGGCGCGCTATGTGAAGAGCTATCTGCACCTGATGGCGGACGCAGCGCGCGAATTCAAAATGGGCTGCTTCACGAAGCCTGCCGACGCGCCCTATCTACGCTATCCGATATTGCGTCGCGCAGAGAGGCTCTGGGAACGCGCGGCGCGCGCCGTGCAGCATGATCCCGACCTGCGCTGGCGCGTGCAGGTCGCGCGACTGCCCGTGTGGTACGCTTGGCTCGTGAACTGGAACCAGCTGCAGGAGCAAGCCCGCGCAGCGAAGCAGGCGTGGCAACCCCCTGCTGACAAGAAGTCCCTCGCAGAACGCTGGCTCCAGCACGCAACCGCGCCCGGTCCCAACGGCTGGCATCCGATTACCCATGTCAACGAAGCAGGACTGACGCCTGAGGAGTTCGTGAAACAGGTGATGGGATAAATTAGAGGGCGCAAAGACAAGATGGATTACCTCGCGCATCGGGTATACTCTTGTGCGCAAGATGAGACTGCATGCCTTGCGCCTCTGGCAGTTTCGCAACTACGCTCGCGCTGAACTGACGCCTTCGCCGCGGGTGAACATCCTGCTGGGGGCAAACGCGCAGGGCAAAACGAATCTCCTCGAATCGATTTACTACCTCGCCGCGTTGCGCCCTTTGCGCCCCGTGCGCGAGGCCGACCTCATCCGCTGGGGCGCCACCGAAATGCGCCTCACAGCTCAGTATGAGCTCGACGGACTCACCGACGACATCCAGATCCGCCTCCCGCTCCAGGGCAAACGAACCGTCATCCTCAACGAACAGCCTGTTTCCAAGCAGAGTGCGCTCGTGGGCAAGCTAAGCGTGGTCTGCTTCACGGCACAGGATTTGACGCTCGTTCGGGGCGAGCCTGCCGACCGACGCCGATTTCTGGACGCTGAACTCAGCCTGCTGAGCCATCGGTATCTCTATTCACTGGCGCATTACAAGCGCGCACTGGAGCAGCGCAATAACCTGCTTCGGGGCTATTTAGAGGGTATCACGACTTTGGACAGCCTGCCCGAATGGAACGCGCAGCTGGTCAAGTACGGCGCGCGGTTGTTCCACGCACGGCGGCAGTTTCTGGAGCAGCTGAACGCGCTCGCACAGTCCACCCACTGTGCCTTGACCGAAGGCACGGAGACACTTACACTGCAGTATCTGCCGGGCTTACCCGTGCGTGCGCCGCTGCCTGACAAGGAAGAGGACTGGGCCAACGCGCTGCTGAGCGCACTGCACCAGTCGGCAAGCGAGGAGCTGCGACGCGGAACCACCCTCTTCGGACCCCACCGCGACGATTTCCTAATCCAAGTGCAGGGCTATGAGGCGCGTCTGTACGCCTCGCAGGGACAGCAGCGCACCTGCGCCCTGAGCCTGCGCCTGTCGGAGGTGGCCCTCGTGGAATCGATTCGCCGCGCACCACCAATCGTGCTGCTGGACGATGTGTTCTCCGACTTAGACCCCGCGCGACGACGCCACCTCGTGGAGTTCCTCACTTCGCGTACCCAAACTTTTATCACCTGCACTGACCTCAGTGCGTTCGATGAGGCGACCTTGCGGGACGCCGCGCTGTTCGAGGTGCAGGCGGGGACGGTGAACCGCCGTGCGTGAGATGCAGCAAGTAGGGGACGCGCTCCGAAAACTGCTCCAACAACTGGGTGCAGACCGACAGTTCCGCACCTACGACGCGCTCGCGCATTGGGACGAGATTGTGGGCAAGCAGGTTGCGCAGGTCGCCCGCCCCCTGCGTCTCGACGCCGACACCCTCTGGGTCGCCGTCAAAAGCCACGCATGGGCGCAAGAGCTGAACTTCCAAAAGGGAACGATTCTCAGACGCTTGAACGAGCGCGCCGGTGAGGAGCGGTTCAAAGAGATACGGTTCGTGGTGCGGATGAACCTGCCCGCAGCCGTTATGCCCACGCCGACAGACCCTGTCGCACCCGTGCCGCCGCCTGTTTCGGAATCGGAAGCGCGACAAGTAGAAGCCTGCTTATCAGGTATAACAGACCCCGTCCTACGCGACGCGCTCAAGCGGGCGCAGCTGGCAACCTTGCGGTATCAAAAGTTCTTGGCGCAGCAGGGTTGGCGGAGGTGCCCCGTGTGCGAGTGCTACCACTGCGACGATTCGGCGGTCTGTTTCCTGTGCGAGCGGGGCGTATAGGGGAGGTAGTGCGCCCGCGCCCGATGCTGCAGCTTGCGCTGGGCATCGCGCTGGGGATTAGCCTGACGGAATGGCTTGCGCTGCCCATCGCGCCGTCGGTTGGGCTGGGGCTGCTGGGGCTAATCCTTGCGCTGAGCATGCCGCACTGGAAGTGGCTGGCGTTGGGGCTGGTGCTGGGCGCGATCCGATACGATGCGTGGCGCAGCCCCTCTGTCCCCATGCCGCCCCGCGTAGTAATCCTGCGCGCCGTGGGGACGCTGGAGCCAACGCGCAACGGCTACCGCCTACTGTGCGCCTTCAAGGAGCCGCCGCTACCGACCTACACGCTGGTCTACTTCCGCCCGAATGTGCAGAACCTACCCGACTATGGAGATGTGTTCCGCCTTGAAGCGGACTGGCGTCGCCCACCGCGCTTTCCGGGCTTCGATTGGGCGCGCTACTTGGAGCGCAGGCGCGTGTATCACATCGCCACAGTGTTCAGCGAGCGCCAGTGGGAGATTCTGGAGTGGGGTGAGCGCAGATGGCAGCGGTGGTTCTCCGCCGCGCGGCAGTCGCTGCGCAAGACGCTTCGAAGTCGCCTTGCCCACGACGACGCCGCGCTGATAGAGGGTATGCTGGTCGGCGCGACGGGCGACTTCCCACCCCCGCTGCGCGAGGCGTTCCACAGGTCAGGCACAGGGCACCTGCTGGCGACTTCGGGCCTCCATGTGATGATGGTGCTGCACATGGTGTACCTGGTCTTGCGTGGCACGCCGATGCCGTTCGCGGGGCGGGTGGGGCTGGTGGTACTGGCGGCGTGGTGTTATGCACTCCTTGCGGGGCTGCGTCCCTCGATTGTGCGCGCGGCGACGATGGTCAGTTGCGCCTTAGCGGCACCACTAATCGGACGCGAAGCGGACAGCCTAAACGCGCTGGGCTTCGCAGGGGCGCTGTGGCTCCTAATCGCTCCGCACGCCCTGTTCGAGGTGGGGTTCCAATATTCGTTTTGCGCGGTGCTGTTTATTTTGCTGTTCTACAGCAGGTTGGAGCGGTGGCTGCGGCGTGGGGTGCAGCGCATAGGTATCCGCCCCGCGCAAGGCTTCCTGAGCGCACCCCTGCAGAAGCTCATCATTCCGCTACTGAGCGTTTCGCTCTGTGCCCAGGCGGGGATTAGCCTCGTGCAGCTCTATCATTTCGGCTATCTATCGTTTCTGTCGCCTGTGGCGAACCTGCTGGCGGTTCCAATGGCATATCCCACGCTTGTGCTGGGGTTCTGGTTCTGGCTTTCGCAGGGGGTGGGCGTTGCGCTTGTGGAGTGGTGCTGTGCGTGGCAGAAGTGGGTTGCGCTCAGCTTCAGTGGCGACTGGGTTCCTGCGCTGCGGCAGGCGAGTGTGCCCGCCTGGAGTGCGATAGGGTTCTACGCGGGCGTGCTGCTGCTTGCGCCCGAACCGCCTTTAGGAGAGGTTGAGGAGTTTTGACGGGTGTCGGGAGGCTATTCCAGCAGTGCCTGCGCGATTTGTTCCCACTCCCTCTCCAGCGACCCCGTGAACGGAGGCTTACCCGCGCGGCGATACCAGTAGTGCGCGTTGCTTAGGTCGCCCTCCTTGCGGTGCAGGTAGGCATGCACCCACGCGCTGTCGGCAGAGTCGTCCTGCTGCACGGTCTGGTGCGCCTTGTCCCAGTCGCCCTTGGCGTCATACCACAGCCCCAGCAGCGGCGGGGGCAGGTGAGGGGGCGTGTCACTGCTCAGGCTCGCTTTGAACTCGGCATAGCTCATGGGCAATCCCTCCATAGATTTGAGGGCGCGCTCTGCCGCTATGAATGCGCCCCGTACAGAGTATACCTATCGGCGCGTCCGAGCAGGCGGTTATCCCCTCTCCTCGTTCAATCGCTTTAGCAGGGCCTCAAGAGTCATTTGCCCCAAATCGCCTGCATCACGACTGCGTACAGAAACCAACCTGCCTTCCACCTCTTTGTCGCCCAAGATGAGCATGTAGGGCGTTTTATGCGTCTGGTGATAGCGGATGCGATAGCCGAGCGTCTCGCGTCGCGCATCCAGCTCCACGCGGAAGCCCGCTTCTGCGAGTTGCTGGCGCACATGCATCCCGTACTCTGTGTGGCGATCGGCGATTGGCAGCACGGCGACCTGCACAGGCGCAAGCCACAGCGGGAACGCCCCTGCGTAATGCTCAATCAGAAAGCCCATCATCCGCTCGAAAGAGCCAATCGGCGCACGGTGGATAATCACGGGGCGGTGCGGCTTGCCATCCTCGCCCGTGTATTCCAAGTCGAACCGATGTGCCATCAGGAAGTCGAGCTGCACAGTGGAGACTGTCCACTCGCGCCCCAGGCAGTCGCGCACCTCCACATCAAGCTTGGGACCGTAGAACGCCGCTTCGCCCTGCACCGCCCTATACTCCAATCCCAGCTCATCTAACGCTTGGCGCAGTGCGTTCTCGGCGGTCTCCCACATCGCGTCGTCATCGTAATACTTCTCCTTGTCGGCGGGGTCGCGCAGCGAGAGCCGATACCAAAAGTCGGTCAGGTTCAGTCGCTTGTAGACCTTGTGGATGAGCTCGATGTTGTGTTGCACTTCTGCCTTGATTTGCTCAGGGCGGAGGAACACATGGGCGTCATTGATAGTGAAGCAGCGCACGCGGATTAGCCCTGACAACTCGCCGCTTTTCTCATAGCGATACACCGTGCCCAGCTCGGCGATGCGCAACGGCAAGTCGCGGTACGAGCGCGGCTCAGACTTGTAAATCAAAAAGTGGTGGGGGCAGTTCATCGGGCGCAGGATGAGCTCCTCGCCGTCTTCAAACACCATCGGGGGATACATCGAGTCTTTGTAGTAGGGGTAGTGCCCGCTGGTGCGGTACAAGTTCAGGTTCGCGATTTCGGGCGTGCGCACATGCTGGTAGCCTGCTTTGAGCTCCTCGTTGAGGATAAACTCTTCCAGCACGCGGCGGATGGTGGCGCCCTTAGGTAGCAGCATAGGTAGCCCGCTGCCCACTTCCGGCGAAATCATAAACAGCCCCAGTTCGCGTCCCAGTTTGCGGTGGTCGCGCCGTTTCGCCTCTTCCAGCCGATGCAGGTAGTCCTCCAGCTCCTCTTGGCTGAAAAACGCTGTCCCGTAGATTCGGGTCAGCATTTTATTTTTCTCATCGCCGCGCCAGTACGCCCCTGCCAGCGAGAGCAGCTTGAAGTGCCGAATCTCGCGCGTGTTGTCCACATGGGGACCGCGGCATAAGTCGATGAAGTCGCCCTGCTTGTAAAAGCTGATTGTCTCACCTTCGGGAATCGCGTGCAGCAGTTCGATCTTGTAGGGAACCTGCCCGATTTCGCGAATGAGTTTCTCCGCCTCCTCACGCGAGGTCTCGATGCGCACGATGTCCAGTTCACGCTGGGCGATTTCATGCATTTTCTGCTCAATTTGTTGCAGGTCTTCCTCGCGTAGGGGCTTTGGGAGGTCGAAGTCATAGTAGAAGCCGTTTTCGATGGGGGGGCCGACGCCGAGTTTGGCGTCGGGGTAGAGTTCCAGCACGGCTTGCGCCAGCAGGTGCGCCGCCGAGTGGCGCAACCGATACAACGGGCTATCGGGATAGTCGTACAGCTTGCTCATCGGGGAGGATTATACCCTCCTTTGGGTACACTTTTTCCGAGATGCCCGTTATCGAGAGCCATATCAACCCGAACAGCGCAGAGTTTCAAGAGAATAGGGCGTACTACGAGACGCTACTCAAGCAGTATCGCGAGGCGTTAGCGTGGGCGCAAGGGGGTGGGGGTGCGGAAGCCCTCGCCAAGCACCGCGCCCGCAATAAACTCACTGCGCGTGAACGCATCGACGCGCTCATCGACCCCAATACACCGTTCCTGGAGCTTGCGCCCCTCGCAGCGTACAATATGTACAACAATGAAGCGCCCTGCGCGGGCATCGTGTGCGGGGTCGGCGTGATTCACGGCAAGGAGTGCATGATTATCGCCAACGACGCCACGGTCAAGGGCGGCACCTACTTCCCCATCACGGTCAAGAAGCACCTGCGGGCGCAGGAGATTGCGCTGGAGAACCGTTTACCCTGCCTGTATTTGGTGGATTCTGGGGGCGCGTTTTTGCCGTTGCAGGCGGAGGTGTTTCCCGACCGCGACCATTTTGGGCGCATCTTTTACAATCAGGCGCAGATGTCCGCGCTGGGGATCCCGCAAATCGCGCTGGTGATGGGTTCCTGCACGGCGGGCGGCGCGTATGTGCCCGCGATGAGCGACCAGACGATTATCGTCAAACAGCAAGGCACGATTTTTCTGGGCGGTCCACCGCTGGTGAAAGCCGCCACGGGCGAGGTGGTGAGCGCGGAGGAACTCGGCGGGGCAGAGGTACATACCCGTATCTCCGGCGTCGCGGACTACTTCGCCGACGACGACCTGCACGCGATCCAGATTGCTCGCGAAATCGTGGCGAACCTCAACATCCGCAAGGAGCTGCCCGCCGATATTCAGCCGCCCGAAGACCCGCTGTACGACCCTGCCGAGATTTACGGGATTATCCCGCGCGACCTGCGCCAGCCGTTTGAGGTGCGCGAGGTAATCGCTCGCATTGTGGACGGCAGTCGGTTTCTGGAGTTCAAGGCGCGGTTTGGGCAGACGCTGGTCTGCGGCTTCGCGCACATTCACGGCTTCCCCGTCGGCATTATCGCCAATAACGGCATCCTCTTCTCCGAGAGCGCACTCAAAGGGGCGCATTTTATCGAGTTGTGTTGCCAGCGCCGCATCCCGCTGGTGTTTCTGCAGAACATCACGGGCTTTATGGTGGGCAAGAAGTATGAGAACGAGGGCATCGCCAAGCACGGCGCGAAGATGGTGACGGCGGTTGCGAATGCTGCCGTGCCCAAGTTCACAGTGATTATCGGAGGCTCGTATGGCGCAGGCAACTACGCGATGTGCGGACGCGCCTATCAGCCACGCTGGCTCTGGATGTACCCCAACGCGCGGATTGCAGTGATGGGGGGCGAGCAGGCGGCGAATGTGCTGCTCACCGTGAAGTTAGACCAGCTCGCGGCGAAAGGGCAGACGATGAGCGAGGAAGAGCAGGCGGCCTTCAAACAACCGATTCTGGACAAGTACGCGGAGGAAAGTAGCGCGTTTTACAGCACGGCGCGCCTTTGGGATGACGGGGTTATCGACCCTGTGGATACGCGCACAGTGCTGGCGTTGGCGCTCTCGGCAGCCTACAACGCGCCCATCCCCGACACGAAGTTCGGCGTGTTCCGTATGTGATTACCGTTTTTGGAGCGTTGCGCCGGGGTAATAGGCTTCCAGAATCTGCTGGTAGGTTTGACCTGCGAGGGCGCGCCCCTGTGCGCCCCACTGGCACATGCCCGCGCCGTGTCCCGACCCGCGCCCAGCCAGTTTCCAGCCGTCGCGCTGAGGCTGAATTTCAAACGCGAGGCTGCGGATGCTCCCCGTGCCGAGTGCCCTGCGGAACTCCGCACCTGAGAGTGTCACGGTCGCGCGGTCGCCCCGAATCTCTATTTGGAGCGCGTGTCCGCTTGGAGCGCGTTGGGCAAGCCTCAGCGCGCGGATGCGCCCTGCTTGGGGAAAGCGTCGCTGCAGTTCCTCGCGCGTGAGGGTCAGCTCCCATTCGCTGTTGAGCGCGAGACTGCAATAGGGTTTGCCGCTGGGATCTGTGTCGGGAACGCCAGCGAGGTACGGCAGGGGGCGTGCGCCTGCCATCGCGACTTCAATCGGCGCGGTGTGCCCGCCGCAGTGCCCCGTGTAGACCGCTTCGATAACGCGCCCCTCGAACAGGAGCACTTCACCTGCCGTGGCGTCCACCGCTGCGTTCGTGTTAGGGTGTTCGGCGTCTGCGCCTCCGTACACTTGGCACGGCGCGTGGTCGCACAGGTCGTAGCCCCACTGGCGGTAGCGGTTCAGGCGTCGGAAGGTGAACGAGCGCGACGCGACCGCCTGCGCCTTGAGCGCTTCGGGGTGGAAGTTGGGCGGCATCTCGCGGGGCAGCGTGGCTTTCAGGTAATCATCCAGCCGTACCCAGTTGATGGTGAGCAGTTTCCCGTCGCGCTCCGTCCACTCCAGATGCCCCCGATAGCGACGCAAGGCGTTCGGCGCGGTTCCGACCATGATAAAGCCGCCTTCTGCAGGTTCTACGAGCAGTCGCTCGGATTGAACCTGTGCCTGTCCCGACACGGCGCGGTAGACCCTTCCCTCGCGGCGCAGCTCCCAAACCTGCCCCGCGATGCCCTCGCTTAGCGTCGCGCCCGTGCGCGGGTCAATCCAGCGAAGTCGCCCCTCCGAGATGCTTACATAGAGAACTTTCGCCCACGCCGCCTGCTCCAAACCGACTCGGATGAGCCAGTCGCTGTCGCGCGTGCGGGGCGTTCCCGCCAGACCGATGGTAAGCACCAACAACCCAATCCATAGCGTTCGGAGAGTGTGTTGCATACAATCGGTATGTTCCATAATAAAACGCCCCTTCCTGCAGGAAGGGGCGTCGAGATTGGAGCATAAGCGGCGTTGGCTTAGTTGCCGTACAGCCCCCACAGAGGCCAGTCGCCGCGCCACTGGGGCTGCTGATTGACAGTCCACGCCATTCCGCTGGGAAATGCGCT
>CALAMM010000170.1 GCA_937925775.1 uncultured Fimbriimonadales bacterium | reverse complement strand
GCTTCGTCGATATACTGATGCTCGCCGCGCACGACTAACTGGGTTTCACCCCGCTTCGTGACTCGGTAGAAGCGCAGTTCCTCCGTTTTCACCGCGCGGATTGCGTCGCGGGTCATCTCGATGTAATCTTGCGCGGGGAGCGAGTAGGCGTATTGCCCGTCCAGGTAGATGGCGATATAGCTGTTCGGGCGGATGTGGCGCTCCAAGAAGCTCGGATCGCGTAGTATCCATGCTGCGCGGAGGTCGCTTAGGAGTCGCTGTCGCTCGTCGGGTGGGCGACGCTCCAGATAGTAAGGCGTCTCGACATAAATCGGCACTTCTACGAAGATGGTGTAGGGACGCGGCGGGAGGTAAGCGACGCGATAGACCACCACGAACGGCGGGCACGGGTCGTAGTACCAGTAGGGCGCATACACGACGCGGTACAGCTCTGGGTAGATGGAGTAGTATCGATAGCCGAATCGGAAGTTGCCCAGTCGGTATTCCACATAGAAGCCGCTGTAGGAGTAGACGGGGTCGATAGGCACCAGCACATAGCGGTCGCGCCAGCGGTGGGGGTTCAACCCCTCGGTTTGGCGCACGAGCGCGGGCAAGCTACCCTGATCGAGCGGTACAGGGCGGTTCTGAACCTGCGCGGGCGGGGTGAGCACAGGGCGCGCCTCGAACGGCACAGGGCGTGGGTCTAACGGCACACGCCGTCCTTCCAGTGCCACGCGCCCCGTATCGCGGGTGTCGTGCGATGCCTGCGGGGTATTGGAACTCGATGGACTGTGGCGCGGCTTCTTGCGGAACGGGTTCTCATCCGAGTCATTCGGCGGCAGGCTCGAGGGCTGCGGGTTGCCCTGCTCGCGGTTCTCGGTAGGGCGCGGCTTGTTGCCCCTGTCATCGTTGCTGCGCGAGGGACTGGACTTCTCGTCGGCTTGGCGTGAAGGCGCGGGCTTATTGTCGCCCTTCTTCCCCTCCGTCTTGCGCACCAGCCCTCCGAGCCCGTCGTCTGCAAAGCCGAGACTGAACACTAATACCCCAATCAACCACCAATAGCGCATCGTTGCCTCCTCGTATCAGAGTGTACCATGAGTTAGACGCGCGTGGGGGTGAGCGCGTTGCAGGTTTCCAGTTGGTCTGCCAGCCATTCCAGCGAGTCGGCGAGGCGCGGGCCAGGGCGGCTGAAATAGGCGTTGCCGTCCGTGATGAAGATTGCCCCGTTGCGCACGGCGGGCAGCTGCTCCCATGCGGGCATGCGCTCTAAGGCAGGCAAGTCCTGCAGGGTACGCTCTACATCGAACCCGCAGCAAGCGATGACGATGGCTTCGGGTTGCCACGCCAGCACCTCGCGCCACTCCAGCCGACGCGAGGGTTGCCCTGGTTTGCCGTGCCCGTCCACGCCGCCTGCCAGTGCGACCAGCTCAGGCGTCCAGTGCCCGCAGGCGAAGGGCGGATCGAGCCACTCCAGGAAGGTCACGCGCACGGGCGGGCGATGGCGTGTGCGCTCATGCACGCGCTCGATGCGCTCTCGGAACTGCTGAACGAGCGCGCGCCCACGCTCTGGCACGCCTGCAGCGTCGGCAACTTGCTGGAAGGTGTCCATCACGCCCTGCAGAGTCGTCGGCTCCAAGTTCAGCACGCGCGTGCGGGGGCTAAGCCGCGCCACCGCCTCCTGCACCGAGTTAAACGACACCGCACACACATCACACAACGCCTGCGTAATCAACAGGTCGGGCTCCAGTGCCTGCAGCAGATCCAAGTTCAGCCCGTACAGCGTGGCGTGCGTCATCAAGGTCTCCGAGACCATGCGGTCGATCTCACGGCTGGGCAAATCGGGCGGGATGAGGCTGTAGGTGAGTATCGGTACCGACTCGGCTTCAGGTGGGTAATCACACTCGTGGCTGCGACCGACCAGCTGCTCCCCCAAACCGAGCGCGTACACAATCTCCGTCGCGCTGGGCAGAAGCGACACGATGCGCATAGCGTGATTATACCTGTCGTCTACAGGGCGTTGCACAGCGTGGCTTGGACTAAGTTCCTCACTCGTCGCGCCAGCCACCTCCGCACCCAGCGCACTGCACGGTCTTGCATATTGGACGCTTTTTCCCACAGGATTGCCGAGTCTTGTGTCCAGTGCATACAACCCTCCAGTCAAGGCGTGAGGGGGACTTGCATTCTCCACGCGGTTGGGTATAATAAGAGGTGTGTTGCCGGGTCGTCTAACGGCAGGACGCCAGACTCTGGATCTGGTAGTGGTGGTTCGAATCCACCCCCGGCAGCCAATAACCTCATAGGAGCCTCTCGATGAAACTCTTCGTGGATACAGGCAAGGTCGAGGAAGTACGCAAAGCCGCGGAATGGGGCATTCTGGACGGCGTGACGACCAATCCCTCCCTCATTGCCCAAGCGGGGCGCGGGTTCAAAGAAACCGTGCTGGAGATGTGTTCCATCCTGCCTCACGGCTCCATCAGCGCGGAGGTTGTAGGCACGACCGTCGACGATATCCTGCGCGAAGCACACGAAATTGCCTCTTGGTCGCCCAACATCGTGGTGAAGATCCCGATGACGCCAGCGGGGGTCGCCGCCACGCGCCGCCTGACCCACGAGGGGATTCGGGTGAACATGACGCTGGTATTCTCCCCTGCGCAAGCGCTGCTGGCGGCGAAAGCGGGCGCAAGCTATATCAGCGTGTTCGTCGGGCGTGTAGATGATGTCGCCAGCGCGGGGATGCGCACAATCGAAGACGCCGTGCAGATGGTAGAAAACTACGGGTTCAACAGCGAAGTGCTGGTTGCCAGCATCCGCCACCCGATGCATGTGGTGGAAGCAATTCGGCTGGGCGCCCACATCGCCACGATGCCCTTCAAAGTGATGGAGCAGCTGTTCCAGCATCCGCTGACCGATATCGGCCTGCAACGCTTCTTGGACGACTGGAACAAGGCAGGGCTACGCATCTTCGAGTAAGGCTGCCGCCTCAGAACAGCAGCAGGAATCGACGCGGCTACCGCGAAATGCTTGCACGGAGGTTCAACCATGCGGGTGTTTTCCCTGATTATTGCGTTCGCGTTGGTCTGGAGCGGCACAGTCGCTCAGCAAAAGCCGAAACCGACGCCGATTAAGACCACTGTCGCCGCGCTCCTGAAAGAGCCAGATAAGTTCCACCGCAAACTGGTGGAGGTGGAAGGCGAGGTGGACGACCTGAAGAAGAAGACCTCGCGTGTCGGCAACGCCTACACCACCTTCAAGCTCGACAGCGAGAACAAACAGGTTACGGTCTTCTCCTACGGGCATCTTCCCATCCGCGAGGACGACAAGGTGGTGGTGATTGGCAAGTTCTATAAGGAGCGTCGTGTCGGGCGGACGACCTTCACGAACGAGATCGACGCCAGCCCCAAAGAGGGCGGGAGCGTGCGGCGCAAGGAGTGAGGCTACAGCGGCTCAAAGTGGCAGCTGAAATGCCTTAGGAATGGCGTCTGCCATGTGATACGGTAGCCGCGCAGCTGCTCGCGGCGGCGATAGGCTTCCAAGATCACCTCCACTACATAGTCCACATGGCTTTGGGTGTAGACCCGTCGGGGGATGGCAAGGCGTACCAGCTCGCGCGGGGCGGGCATCTCCTCGCCCGTGTCGGGATTGCGTGCTGCGAACATCACCGAACCAATCTCACAGCTGCGCACGCCCCCCAGCCGATATAACTCCACCGCTAACGACTGCCCCGGATACTGCAACGGTGGGATGTGGGGCAACATCCTGCCCGCATCGATGTAAACTGCATGTCCGCCTGGCGGCTGCACGATGGGCACGCCCTCGCGGGCAATATGCTCGCCCAGGTAGCGCGTGGAGGCGATTCGATACTCCAGATAATGCTCGTCGAGTGCCTCGCGGAGCCCGATGGCGATTGCCTCTAAATCCCGCCCCGCTAAGCCGCCATAAGTGGGGAACCCTTCCGTGAGAATCAGCAGCTCCTTTTCCTGCTGAGCAAGTTTCGGATCGTTGGTACAAAGGAAGCCGCCGATATTTGCCAGCCCGTCCTTCTTTGCGGACATCGTGCAGCCATCGGCATAGCGAAACATCTCGCGAGCAATCTCCAGTGGGGTCTTGTCGGCGTAGCCCGGCTCGCGCAACTTGATGAAGTAGGCGTTCTCGGCAAAGCGACAGGCATCGATGTAGAACGGGATGCCGTGCTTCCTGCAGACCGCGCTCACGGCACGAATGTTCGCCATCGAGACGGGCTGCCCCCCACCCGAATTGTTGGTCACGGTCAGCATCACGAGGGGGATATTCGCTGCACCGACCTCATCAATCAGTCGTTCTAACGCTTCAACATCCATGTTGCCCTTAAAGGGGTGGGGCGTGGTGGTATCGCGCAGTTCGGGGCACGGCAGGTCGACCGCGCGCCCCCCGCGATACTCGATGTTCGCGCGTGTGGTATCGAAATGCGTGTTGTTCGGGATAACATCGCCGGGCTTGCACAGCAGCGTGAACAAGATGCGTTCCGCCGCGCGCCCCTGATGCACAGGGATAACATGCTCAAAGCCGAAGATGTCGCGCACGGTCTCCTCGAAAAAGTAGTAGCTGCGGCTGCCCGCATAAGATTCATCGCCGCGCATCACGCCTGCCCACTGCTCACTGCTCATCGCCGCCGTGCCCGAATCGGTGAGCAGGTCGATAATCACCTCATCGGAGCGCACAAGGAACAGGTTGTAGTGGGCGCGCTCCAAGATGGTCTCGCGCTCCGCCTGCGTCGTGAGACGGATGGGCTCCACTGCCTTGATTTTGAACGGCTCGATAATCGTCCGAAACGGCATTTCGTTGCGCCCCGCAAAGGATTGTACCTGTTGTGGTGGCACTGCTCCTGCGGCGCGTGGAAAGCGTAGGGTATGATACACTCGATGGGGTCGCATCCGCCCAGTTCATCCGAAGGCTCCGTATCCGATGCGTTGCAACGCTTGCGTGAAGGCTTAGCGAACACCCCCTACGAGGGCAAGGTGTACCTCGTGGGGGGCTATGTGCGCGACAAGCTGCTCGGACGCCCCCTGCCCAACGATGTCGATTTAGTGCTGGAAGGCGACGCCCTCCAACTGGCGCAGTTTCTATTCGAGCGCGGGATTGCGGCGCACCCCCCAGTCGTCTACCCCCGCTTCGGCACAGCGATGGTACATATCGGCGCGACGCTGGTGGAGCTGGTTACGGCGCGCGCCGAGTCATATCACGACGCGAGCCGTAAGCCGCAGCAGGTGCGCCCTGCCACGCTGTACGAAGACGCCCTCCGCCGCGACTTCACGGTGAACACCTTGCTGGAGAACCTGCACACAGGCGAGATCCTCGACCCGCTCGGAGTAGGGTGGAGCGACCTGCAGGCGAAGGTCTTGCGCACCCCACGCGCCCCGCGCGAAACCTTCTATGAAGACCCACTCCGCATGCTGCGTGCCGTGCGCTTCGCGGTGCAACTCGGCTTCACCATCGACCCGGCAGCATATCAGGCGATTCTGGAGCAAGCGGAGCGGCTTGCCATCGTCAGCATCGAGCGCGTGCAGGTCGAATTCACGCGCCTTATGGACTCGCCTCAAGCCGCTGCGGGATTGCAGATGCTACTGGAGACGCGCCTGCTGCACCAGTTCGGGCAACCCTTGCTGCCGATGGTCGGCTGCACGCAGAACGAGTATCACCTTTACGATGTATGGGGACACAGCCTGAAGACGGTAGAGTATGTGAACCCTGAAGGGCTGGAGTTGCCCGCGTGGGAGCTGCGCCTTGCGGCACTGTTGCACGATGTCGGCAAACCTGCCACGCGCACGGTAGATGCCGATGGCAGCGTCCATTTCTACGAACACGACCGCGTCGGTGCGCAGATCGCCGCCGAGTGGCTGCGCACGATGCGCTATTCAAACGCAACCATAGAGCGCGTCACGACGCTGGTGCGCCTACATATGCGTCCGGGCTTCTATACTCCAGAATGGAGCGATTCGGCAGTGCGCCGCCTGGTGCGTGATGCGGGCACACTGCTGGAGCCGCTTTTGCGCTTGGTGGAAGCGGACATCAAGGCGCAACGCCACGATGTCGTCCACGCCGATATCGCCGCCCTGCGCCAGCGCATAGCGGAGGTACAGTCCAAGCAGCCGCACACGCGCTGGCAAAGCCCCCTCACAGGCACGCAGATTATGGAGCGATTCGGACTCCCGCCCAGCCCCTTAGTGGGACGCATCAAACGCTACTTGGAAGAGCAGGTGATTGAAGGCAACCTCGCCCCCGACGACACAGAAACCGCCTGGAAACTGGCGGAAGCGTTTCTGAGGGAAAAAACGGCAGATAGAACCTGAGCGAGCCACCTCAGCGCCGCCCCCGAAAGGCAGCCTTGTGCAAAACACTGAACCGTTCCTTGACGCCAAACTCCTTATACAACTCATAGGTTAAGGAACCTGTGGGATAATTTGTCTTCTCCTGAATAAATATCAGCTCACTGACGATGAGCATAAACTCAACAGTATATTCCCCGACCGCGTCCAACGCAGCGAACTTCTGTTCATCACCTTGCTGATACACTTGGAGTGCAGGTGGGTACTTGTGTGCAGGCTGCACTCTCCTAAAAACCTCCAGGAGATGGTCACGCAGTTCCATCGTGAGTTTTTCGTTGTAAGCGGATTTCACATAGAGCTCTACGATTAGGTGGAGATGTCTGGGAGTGCGCCAAGGGCGACCTGGTTCTTTATACTTCACCACAAAGTCATTCGGAGATTTTTTCCCTCTTACCACAGCGATATCAGTATTGTTCTGCGTTGTCCAAATTAGCTGTTTGCCTGCGAGTTGTAGCCCCCACCGCCTCAAACGCCGACGCACCACCTGCCAAAGTGGCAGCCGCTCCTTGGATATCCCCTTTAGAGCGATACTCCTAACCATCTGACATGCTCCCTTGGTACTTGCGAGTATCTTCACCAACATCGGGCTTGCGAAATACAAAAAGATGTTCATGGTAAATAAGCATAAAGTCGTGCTTCTTGTTTAAACGCCAGCGCTCGCGCGTCGATTTCATGTTCCATTGCACCTTGATAATATCTTCCTTTAGGATGAAACCTGCTCGAAGAAATCGCTCCATTACTCGGTAGGCGATAGGGATGTAGTGCTTGTGCTTGCGCGAGTCACCGATTAAGATAGCGCAGTGTTTATTGGGTTTGAGTACTCGGTAGCATTCTCGCGCGACTTGCTCGATGGCTTCCAAAAACTTGCTCAGTGATCGCAGTTGTGAGATGTCCCCTGCCACAGGTGAATTCTTTGAGTAGGTAATGATACCCGCATATGGTGGATGAAGTGCTACCAAATCAATTGATTCAGGCTCGATTAGGTTTAGTCGTCGGGCGTCGCCGTGAAATAGGCGCACTGTTGTCGGTGGCAACTTTTCATAGAGGTTTGCGTCTTCGAAGTTGAGTCGGTCGAGCGTCAACATTAGCGACTGGTAGTTTACATCGACGCCGATAGCGTTTCGTCCCAGGAGACGGCACTCCACCAGGGTCGTGCCACTGCCCACCATCGGGTCTAACACCCAGTCATCAGGCTGAGAATAATGCAGGATGAGATTGCGCGGGATTTGGGGCGCCCAATTGCCCCGATAGTTGCCTTGGTGGGTTGCCCAATCTCCTCGCTCTGGGAAGGACCAGACCGTTGTGGTCTCTAACTCGAAGTCTGTTGGGTGGAAACACTCGATCTGTTTATGACCTGTTAGAGGGATGCGCGCGTCTCCGATAACCACCTCGCGCTGTCGGGCAAGGTACTCGGCGTACTCGCTCCAGCACACCTCACGCATCGGGATTGGCTCCTGCAGCTCCTGAGCAACTGCTTTAGGCACGGAGTGGATTATACCTTGTCAACGGGCATCTTGCGTTTTCTAAGGGGTGCGAATGTGGCTGAGCGGGCGAGGTGATTAGGTTTACATTTGTCTACCTCTGCGTCCTTCATGGTGGCATGCCTCGTTCGTTGTCGAAGGACTGGATTGCGCAGGAGATT
>CALAMM010000169.1 GCA_937925775.1 uncultured Fimbriimonadales bacterium | reverse complement strand
GCTCATCCACGCAGGGCGCCCCGTGCGGAACGCCCAAGTGCTGATACTGGGGCTGACCTTCAAGGAAAATGTGCCCGACATTCGCGACACGCGCGTCAAGGAACTCGTTACAGAACTTCAGAGTTTCGGCTGTCATGTGGAAGTTTGCGATCCGCTGGTGTTGGAGAGCGACCGCAAACGCACAGGGTTCATCTTCATCGATGACCCGTTCCGCACGCGCAAGGGGCATTACGATGCGGTGATTCTGGCAGTACCCCACCGTAGTTTCCGCGAGCGACGCTACGAGGAGTACCTGAGCCTGATGAGCGCGCTGGCGCAGGGCGTGTTCGTGGATGTCAAGGGCGTTTACTTGAACGACGCACGGGCAGACACCGCCCAGAAAGTGCTTTATTGGAACTTGTAGTCCAACGCCCCCGTTGACCTGCTGAATCAAGTATGATACAGGCGTTGCCCGGTAGGCTCTTCAGGCTCTCGTGAGGCGTCCAGCAGTAGCCTGCGCAAGGTTCACGGTAGCCAGCCCTTCACGCACGCACCATCGCCAAAATTGGGCAGGAATGCGGTAGTAGTTGCGCAGGGTAGCGGGGTTTACCCCTTCGCGTCGTTTATGGGTGAGCCACTGGCGAATCAGCATAGGGGTTGCCTCATCAGGTCGTGTTATACGCTGGCTCAGGAACTCCACGAACGGTTTTACGGTTTCACGGTAGTTGCGCAAGGTAGCAGGAGCAATCATCTTGGCTTCGTTATGCTCCATCCACAGTTCGAAAGCGTCCCAAAGCAGATTGGACGCTTTTTCCCACAGGATTGCCGAGTCTTGTGTCCAGTGCATACAACCCTCCAGTCAAGGCGTGAGGGAGGGGTAGAGTTTTCTGCTGAATCAGGTATAATACAGGCGTTGCCGGGTCGTCTAATGGCAGGACGCCAGACTTTGGATCTGGTAGTGGTGGTTCGAATCCACCCCCGGCAGCCAGACCTCTGCAAGTGTCCTACTACGGGCGCAGGCTCAGCGGCATCAGATACACCCGCTCCACGGGCATGCCACACTCCGTCTCCGTGCATGGCTGGTAGCGCACCCGAATGCGTGCATGTCCGTCGACGGGCTCGTCGGTGTCAACCGCCACAACGGGCAGCAGCGCCGCCGCCTGCTCATAATAAACCTCAATCGGCTCGCTGCCTGACTTGAGCGGCTGCGGAGGCGTCCAGATGGGGGCGCCAATCTCCAACGGCAGGTCGGTGCTGACCTCAACTTCAGTGGGGATGCGTCCTTCCTGCGGATAGCTTGCGTTGATGTGCCAGCCTTCGTCAATCTGGAACACCACCAGAAGCCCATCGGGCTGTGGTCGGAAATCCACGCGCACGGGACCCTCTTGTTCGCTGCCCAAACGGAACGCAACTTCGGGCCTCGGTAGGTCGGGCACTTCCATCTGGTCGCCCTCCAAGAGTAAGTAGCCATAGAGCAACCCCCCCGCAGCCGCAGGGGCGCGTTGTATAATCGCCCAGCAGCTGTCGAGCGTGTCGGCGGCGAGCTGCGCATACCGCTTGCTACGCAGTGGGTCATCGATGGCAAGCGCCGTGCTGAGCGTCGCCAGAAACTGCACTGCGCCTCCGTTGCCCGACGGGATGACCCGATCAGAATAGGATTTGAGGGGCACAATCAGCAGGTCGTGAGCGCTGTCGGTGGTGAAAAAGCCGCCATGCTTGGCGTCGTGGAATCGTTCGATCATCTGCTCGGCAAGTTCGGTGGCGCGTTCCAGCCATTTTGGCTCCAGCGTGAGGCTGTAGAGCTCCATCAGCCCCATGCCGTAGAAGGCGTAGTCCTGCAAGTAGGCGGGGACACGCGCCTCCCCCTCGCAGTAGCGATGCAGCAACCTGCCGTTCGGGTCGCGCAGGTGCTGCCAGATAAACTCGCCTGCTTCCCCCGCTGCCTGCGCGTAGCGTTCCCGCTCATTCTCAAACACATCCGCCGCATAAGCAAGCGCCCAGATTGCCAATCCGTTCCCGTCGGTCAGCACCTTGTCGTCTCGTCGCAGCGTGTGGCGCGTCTGGCGGGCGACGAGCAGCCGCGCCCGAATGTCCGCAAGACGCGCGGCGAGCACCTCGGGGTCCATAGCCAGCTCCTCCGCGTGCAGTTCGATAGGCTTGGTGAGATGGAGGATGTTGCGCCCTGTGAGGCGGTGCGTCGCCTCGTCGCGGTAGTTGCCTTCGGACCGAACTTCGTAAATCTTGCAGAACAGGTCGGCTTCCTCGCGGGGCAGGATGTCGTAAAGTTCGTGCTTTGTCCAAGTGTAGTAGTAGCCCTCGCCTTCAGGCGTGTCGGCATCGAGGGCGCTGGCGAACGCGCCTTCGGGCAGGCGCATCTCGCGTAGCATCCAGTCGAAAGTGGCTTGTGCGATCGCGCCGTAGTAGGAGTCGCCTGTGAGCGTGTAGGCGTGCGTGTACGCCCAGCCAAGCAGCGCATTGTCAGAGAGCATCTTCTCAAAATGGGGCAGGAACCAGCGTTCGTCGGTCGAGTAGCGGTGGAACCCGCCACCGATGTGGTCGAAAATCCCGCCCCTCCCCATGCGCAGCAGGGTCATCAGCGCCATGCGCGCGCTGTCCTCGTCGTCCCACTCCACGCCCATATAGAACAGCACAGGCAACGCCGTGGTCGGCGGAAACTTGGGCGCGCCGCCAAACCCCCCGTAAACTGGGTCGAAACCTTCCAGCATCTGCGCTTTGAACGCGCGAAAGACTCTGGGAGTGCGCTCCCCACGCAGCGCGGCATGGCGCATCGTCAGGATCTGCTCCAGCTCGACCTTCAGCGCCGCCGCGCCCTCCTGCACCTGCGTACGGTTCGACCGCCAGACATGCGCAATACGCGCTAACACCTCCGCGAACACCTGCGGGGGATAGTATGTGCCCCCGTAAAACGGTAAGCCCTCTGGCGTGAGGAATACAGAGAGCGGCCAGCCTGCGCGCTCCGTCATAAGCTGCACCGCGTTGATGTAAATCTCGTCTACATCGGGACGCTCCTCCCGATCCACTTTCACACTCACAAAGTCACGGTTGAGCATCTCGGCAATCGCAGGGTTCTCGAACGACTCGCGCTCCATCACATGGCACCAATGGCACGATGAATAGCCAATAGAAAGAAAAATCGGTTTGTCTTCCGCACGCGCCTTCAAAAACGCCTCCGCCCCCCACGGATACCAGTCCACAGGATTGTAGGCATGCTGCCTCAAGTATGGGCTTTTCTCGTCAATCAGTCGATTCGGTTTACGAATGAGCATGGGTCTGCACCTCAGAGATTAGGATACCTGATTTGTTTCGCACGAAGCGGGACTAAGTGGACACGCTCTGCACACGCGGTAGAGCGTTTGGTATAATCTATCGTTGATGAGCGAACGCAAACGAGTGCTGACGGGCGACCGACCAACGGGTAAGCTCCATCTGGGACATTATGTCGGCTCATTGCAGAATCGCGTCAAACTCCAAGACGAGTACGAGTGCTACTTCTTGATTGCCGACCTGCACATGCTCACCACGCGCCCCTCACGCGACGATATCGAGGAGATGCGCACGAACATCCGCGAGATGGTACTGGATTACCTTGCGGTGGGCATCGACCCGAATAAATCCACGATTTACCTGCAGTCGGCCGTGCACGCGGTGTATGAGATGAACCTAATTTTCGAGATGCTGGTCTCGCTGCCGCGCCTGACCCGCCTGCCGAGCATCAAGGATATGGCACGCGCCGCGAACATCGACGAGGAATCGATCCCGTTCGGCTTGATTGGCTACCCCGTGCTCCAAGCGGCGGATATCCTGATGCCCCGTGCGCATCTGGTGCCTGTTGGCAAGGACAACGAGGCGCATGTGGAAATCACGCGCGAAATCGCACGGCGGTTCAACTACCTCTATGGCGAGGTGTTCCCCATCCCCGAGGTAATGCTCAGCGAGGTGCCCACGCTGGTCGGCACGGATGGGCAGGCGAAAATGAGCAAAAGTCTCGGCAACGCCATCTTCCTCTCGGACGACCCCCAAACCGTAGAGAAAAAAGTGCGCAGTATGTATACCGACCCCAAGCGTATCCGCGCCGACATCCCCGGCACGGTGGAGGGCAACCCCGTGTTCATCTATCACGATATTTTCAATCCCGACCGTGACGAGGTAGAGGACTTGAAGACGCGCTATCGGCAAGGGCGCGTGGGCGATGTGGAGGTAAAGGAGAAGTTGGCACGCGCGCTGAACAACTTCTTAGACCCCATCCGTGCTCGGCGCGCACAGTTCGCTCAGGAGCGCGGACTGGTGGAGGAGATTATCTACACAGGCACGCTGAAAGTGCGCCAGATTGCCGAGGAGACGCTGGATGCGATGAAGCAGGCGATGGGCTTGCGCGGAATCTGGAAAAACATCGAGCGCAAGGCGCGAGAGCGCATGGGCAGGTAGCCTCCCCCTGCACGCTCGCGCGGTCTTGCACAAACGAAGCCTAAACGCCCCCGCCCTCAAGCCAATTCTCCCGTTAGCTAAGGGGCATTTCGGGCGAGTAGCTCTTGGGCGTGTTGAAGCGCAATCTCGGTTGGCTCCCCTGTGAGCATGCGAGCGATTTCCTGAATGCGTGCCTCCCCCTCCAAGGCGCGAATCTGCACGCGCGTGGCATCGCCGTCGGAGTGTTTTTCGATGGCGAGATGGTGCGTTGCGCGGCTGGCGATTTGCGGGAGGTGCGTGATGCACAGGATTTGACAGTGTTGCGCCAGTTCGGCGAGTTTCTCGCCGACGGCGTGTGCCGTGCGTCCACCCAGCCCAGCGTCGATTTCGTCGAACACGAGTGTGGGCACGGGCGCGGCGTCGGCGAGGGCGGTCTTGAGCGCGAGCATAACGCGCGACATTTCGCCCCCAGAGGCGATTTTGCTCAGCGGGCGCGGCGGCTCGCCCGGATTCGCGCTGAACAGGAACTCGATGCTGTCTGCGCCGCGGGTATCCATCGGTTTGGGGCGCACCTCCACGCGAAACTCCGCCCGCTCCATCGCCAGCTCCCGCAGAATTGCCTGCACGGCTTGCGCAAATCGCTGCGCACCTGCCTTTCGCAACGCCGACAACTGCTCGCATAGGTTTGCCGCGCGCGATTGCAACTCAGCCACTTGCGCTTCCAGCGCCTCGCGTCGCTCGGTCTGCGTCTCCAGCGCGTGCAGATTCGATTCGGCTTCCTCAGCGTATTGCAACACCGCTTCGATAGTGTCGCCGTACTTGCGCTTGAGACGCTTGATTAGTTCGAGCCGGGCGATGACCTCTTCGAGGCGGGCGGGGTCGTATTCGATCTGTTCGGCATAGGCACGCAGGTTGTGGGCGACCTCTTCCATTTGCGCGAGCGCACTCTCCAGCATATCGCCCCATTCGGCGACGGAGGGGTCAATGCGCGCGATTTCGCTCAAGCTGCGACGGGCGTAGGCGGCGAGGTCATAAGCGCCGTTTTCCTGCATCAAGGCGTCGTACGCGCCACCTGCCAGCGCGATGAGCTTCTCGGCGTGGGTGAGGCGTCGTGCCTCCGTTTCCAGCAGTGCATCTTCGCCCACTTGCAGGTTCGCAGCGCGTATCTCTTCGAGTTGAAAGCGATAGAGATCGAGCCGCTGTTCGCGTTCGCGCGCGCGTTCCGTGAGTTCCTGCAGTTCCCGCTCCGCCTGACGCAACGCCAGCACCGCTTCGCGTGTCTGCGCCCGCAGGCTTAGCGCTGGTTCCCCCAGCCAGCGGTCCAAAAACTCAAGGTGGCGGCTCGGGTTCAGAAGCGACTGATGCTCGTGTTGCCCGTGCAGGTCGACGAGCCGTTCGCCAATCGCCTGAACCGTGCTGAGCGGGACAGGCTGCCCGTTGATGCGAGCCACCGATCGCCCGCCTGCCTGCACCTCGCGGCTGAGGTAAAGCAATCCCTCCTCAGGCTCCACGCCCAGTTCGTCCAGCAGGGCGCGCAGTTCAGGGTCGTCGGGGAGTTCGAACACAGCGTTCACGCGCAACTTGTCCGCGCCCGCCCGGATCAGCGTCGGGTCGGCGCGTTCGCCCAGTGCAAGATTCAGGGCGTCCACAAGAATCGACTTACCCGCTCCTGTTTCCCCCGTGAGCGCGTTTAGCCCCGCTTCGAAATGAACCTCCAGGCGGTCGATAATCGCAAGATTCTCGATGTGCAGTGCGTGCAGCATCGGGAGGAATTGTACCTTTGGTCTAACTATCCGCGGTGCTTGTGTCTCGTTCGGTAATTGCGATGGCGAGAGCGGTCAGCGCGAGCGCGACGCTCAGCCCGATAGCCACCCCGATTCGAGTCGCGCGGGGCATATCGGCAAGTGTCGCAGCGAGGCTCCCAAGTGGCAGCACGATAATCAGCCCCAGCAGGCTAAGCGGCATAAGCCAAGGGAACAAGCGACTCCCGTAGAGGTAGGCACTCAGGGCGGCGCCGAGTGCGCCCGCTGTCCAGCCTGCCGCGCCCCGTTCTGTGAAGATGGCTGTGAGCGCGAGCGGCGCGGCGGACGCCCAAAAGCCTGCGAGGAGCGACCGCCACAGCGGCGACCGTTCCCCGCGCTGGCTCCACCACAGCGCGAGCGCACCCAGCCCAATCAGGGCTGTTAGAAACGCCAGGAGCGTGAAATAGAGGTATAAATCGGCGCGTGGTGGGCGGAGCGGGTAGGTGAGCGTGAAGAGTCGAAAGCCCAGCACGCTCGTTAGCAGGAGCGCCCCCGCCACATACAGCGCGTTCTCGTGGGCGGTTGTGCGCGTGAACTCGCGGTGGCTCATCACCAGCGCGTGCAAGGCGGTCATCAAAGCGCACACAGCCAGCCCGAACCCGCGCATCGTCGCAAACGCCCCAGCAAGTAGTCCCACCCACACCAGCAGCGCGTAGCGCGACCAGAGCGCGCTGCCTGCCAGCCCTCGCGCGAGCGTCGCCGCGATAAGCGTCCACAGAACCAGCTGCAACCACGGTGCGTTGGAACCCGCCAGCTGGTACCCCGCCGCCGTCAATGTGAACGCGCCAAACAGCAGGATATAACTATAGCGCCACCCAACTCGCCCCATGCGCGCGAGGAGGGTGGTCAGTCCAAACGCCGCCAGCCCTGCCCCTGTGAGGCAGACGCCGAACCAGAGCGGCGCGCCCGCGTAGGTCGCCAGCCCAGTTGCCCAGCACAGCGCAAGCACGCTAAGGGCGACACCTTCCAACGAAGCCCACGCCCGCCCCAGTAAGACCCACACCAGCCCCGTCGCGATGCCAATCCCCCAAAACGCAGGCAAGAGACCCTCCCGCGCAAACACCATCGCCAACACAGGCGCACTAAGCGGCAGCAACGCGCCAAGCCACGCATAGTGCAACCGACTGCCCACAAACGCGCCCGCCAACCACAGCCCCGACGCCGTCAGCACACCCCACCCCAGCGCACCCCCCGCCCGAAAATAGGGCGCAGGCTCCGAAGGTAAGGTCAAGCCGAACGCCACAAGCGCAATCAACCACACCAACGGGAGCGCAAACGCAGGGAACATCGGCGCACGCGAGCGCGCCATCAACGCCGCAACCAGCCCTAACCCGAAACAAATCCCACCTATCGACCACGCCGCAAGGCTCATCATCAGCCTCCCTCCTTAGAGGCGAACAGCGGTTTCGCCTTGCAAGGCCGATTTCCTGCATGAGGGTTCACATCCAGGGACTTCAGGGGGGTAACGCAAGCCCGTGTCTCTTTATCTCCGATGCAAATGACAAAGCGGGATGGTGGGCCCGGCAGGATTCGAACCTGCGACCAAGCGGTTATGAGCCGCCCGCTCTGCCGCTGAGCTACAGGCCCAACCAAGTGTAATTATACCCGTTCAGGGCGACTCGCCGCCTA